>JAYVBB010000384.1:0-3466 GCA_043750715.1 Pseudomonadota bacterium
GCAGCGGCATCATCACGTCAATGATCGTTTTTTCGAATTTCTCCATGACCTGGGGAATGGCGAGCAGCGAAGCCAGCGCTACCAACAAGCTCAAATACAAGGCGGTCATCGCCACCAGCTCCACCGCGATCGACACGGCCGCCGAGGCAGCCGCCGCAACCGGCGGCGCAATCGTCATGGACTGGACGGAAAATTACATTGCCGCGTCGGCGACCAGCCTGCACTTCGGGCGCGTCTACTACGTGTCCGTAGTCGTCAAAGACGAGGAGGGGCGCATGGCGCTTTATTCACCTGTCTCGGCCGAGACGACGCACCACAAACTCATTTACGTAACGAGTCAAATCTACCCGGCGACGGACATGGCGAGCACCGCCGGCGTCGATGCAGCCTGCAACGCCAACAAGCCGGTCGGCCGGGGATCGTTCAAAGCGCTGTACGCCGGCGGGACCCGCACGGCATGCACCAACGCCTACTGTAACCCCTTTGTTGGCGGCGACTTGAACGACTGGGCCTTGGCGCCGACGATGTCCTACGAATCGGTCATGGGCGAGTTGATTTGGACCACCGACAACAACGCCGTCGTCCCATCAGGAGCGACCATCGCACAGATGACGACGAGCGACGATAAGGCATGGACGGGCCTCACGTCCAACTGGCGCGAGTCGGCTACCAGATGCAGCAACTGGTCGTCCATCAGTTCCGGCGTTCAAGGCGAGTGGGGTTGGACGAGCAATCTCAACAGTGCCATTTGGAGCAGCTATGTCACGGGCTGTTCGACCGACAGGCAGTTGATTTGCGTTGAGCAGTGAGAAGCTTCAACGGTCAGCCCGGAACGCCGAAGGCGTTCTCGAAGGGCTAAGGCAATGTCACCGTCGCACTAAGAAAATCCGCGATCAACGTGCTTTCGTTGACCGTCCGCTGGCTCACCGCCACCAGGCGACCAAAGTAGCGAAAGGCGCCCAGCGAATTGCCGCTGGCATTGGTCTCGTCGGCAAGCACGGCCACTTGACCGGGAGGCGCCACGAAGCGAAAGGCATTTCCGGGCGGTACGACCCCGGGCAACGCCTCGACGAACCGTCTGGTATTGCCGGCCACGTGACAGCTCGCGCAGTCGAGAGTGTTAGGCGAGAAGAAGGCAGGATTCTCGATCTTGAGCAAGTCTTCAAGACCGCGGGTCACGGCGTCCTCAGGAAGATTCGAGACCGTGTCGGAGCTCAAAAGATCCCGCGGCGACTCCGGAACGGTTTGCGGCGAGATGACCCCTTCGCGCGTATGCGAAACGTCGCTTCCGGCTTGGATGAAGTTCTGGATGGTGTCGTCGAGCGTCGGGATGACGCTGGCTGTGAACTCGTCGGCCTGGCGATCGAATACGCCGAAGTTCCAGCTGTTCTCGGACTGAATCTTTTGAAGAAACGTCATGCGGGTCAGACGCTGGAAGCCAATGTGCGCGAGCAGAAGATCTCTCAAGCCGGCGGCGAAGGCGCCTTGTAGGCCCTCCGCTCGGAGGACCGGGTGCACCGCGAGAGGGGTCCCGCTATAGTCGAGAGCCGCGGCCAACTTGAGTCGTAAGATCCCTTGCGCGACCGCCGTGAAATCGGCCGGCGGCAGCTCATAGAACACATGGAGTGCCACGTCCACCGCCTTAAGATCCGGACCCGAGGCTACGAGCGGCTGCAACACCAAACGCACCTGATGCAGGCAGTCGGCGGCGGCCATGTCGACCCGCGCAAAGCAAGGATCGATGCGCACGCCGACGACCCTGAGCGAGTCGTAAATCCCTTGGCGGCTGCCGCCTTGAGTCAGCGTCGGCGCCAAGGCGTAGACCTCGAAAGGCAAGATGGCGCCAAATGCTCCGGCGTCCCGAGGGCCGAGCAGCAGGTTTTGCTCTCCGTTCCGCGGCAACGGAAACAGGATCGAGACGTCGTTGACGTTGAAGCTTGGACCGGCCGCTGGCCGCATTCCCAGCATTGCCAGGGCGAGCGCCACCGACACGAGGGTGCCCCCAAAGAACGATTTCTTAGTCATCGAGCACCTCCGTCTTTGCTCAGCATCAGTCGTTGATCAAAATCATGCCGCGACGCGTCGCTTCATCGGCGGGGATCGGCAGGGTGGAGCTCGAGTTGAAGAGCGCCAAGCTTAAGTTGGAATCCGTCAGGTTCGCCCCCGAGAGATTGGCGTTGCGGAAGTCCCCGTTGGAGAAATCGACGCCCGAGAAATTGGCGCCTTCGGCGTCGGCCGAGTTGAAGTCGGTGAAGTCGAAAGCGGCTCCGGTAAAGTCGGCGTTGACGAAGCGCGCCGTATAAAAGCGGGAACCGCCGAAGGTGGTGCGCAAAGCCTTGGCGCGCGTAAAGTTCGCGCCCCGGCTGTCGTTGCCGTTGAACGTGGCGTCATTGAACACGGAGTCGGTGAAGTCGGCGTTGATCAGGATCGACGTGCCGATGGCGGCGCCGTTGAGGACGGCTCCAATGAGTTTGGCGCGGGTGAAGGTAGCTTGACGCGCCGTCGCCCCGGTTAAATTCGCGCCGCTCAGTGTGGCCAATGTGAAATCCGCCGTGCCTAGACGCGAGTTTTGGAGGCTGGCTTGAGACAGATCGGCGCCGCGAAGGTTGGCGGCGTCCAAAGCAGCGCCGTCGAGGTTGGCGCCGCGCAGGACGGCGGCGCGCAGCTCGGCTCCGGAAAGATTGGCGGTTTTGAGGGTAGCGCCGCTAAGGTCGGCTCCCCGGAGGTCGCTGAAACTGAGATCGGCGCCAGTCAGGTCGAGGTTGCGCAAGTCGCCGCACGGACCACGAACCTCTGGATTGAGTCCGACGTTCCCTTGCTCGTCGAGGCATTTCCCCGCTTTGAAGCGAAAACCCAGGTCGTCAGCGTAGGCGCTGGCGGCTGCGAAAAACCCAACGCTAACGACTCCGAAGTAAACCGATGCCAGGCGGCCGATCTTTTTCATGCGAAACCCCTCCCTTAAAGCAGGATTGTGACAAATCCGTTTTAGGGTGAGTTCGCCGGTAAACCCACGAACCTCATGTGACATCGATGAACGGATTTGATTGTCATCGGCGTAACCCACTATATATTTTGAGCTATGCCGCCTTGCATCGCGCGGGCACGCTCGGGCGTCGTGACGTTTCCCATCGTTCGCATTGTCATCCGACCGTTCCGGGGCTCACACCCCAAGGGTTTACAAGACCGAAACGCCTAGAATCTCGGATACAAAGGACACACAGTGTGTCTAATTTGCGAAGTCCGCGTGGACACGAAAACTTATACAAAACAGGGCGTTACTATTGTGTGAGGACGCGGGCCGGACCATCCTGAGCAGAAGGAGCAATCTCCTGAACTCGAAAGGATCCGCCATGCCGCACCCATTCACTCGCCGAATCGTCATGAAACAACTCGCCACCGCCGGATTGTTTGCGACGGCGGGCGCCGCCTGCTCCAGGACCAAAGACTCTCTGGATCGGCCCGAACC
>JAYVBB010000385.1:0-7843 GCA_043750715.1 Pseudomonadota bacterium
ACCGCCGGTCAAACCTGGGCGACCGACGAAGCGCGCTCGGAGAATTATCCGCTCGGCTACAACGCGCGGATGAACGAAGTCCTCGCCGCGCCGCCGACGAACGCCGCCAGCTACGACATCTCCACCGAGCTGCCGGAGCTCCCGGCCGGCGCCGGCCCGCTGCTCGACCCGAAGGCGCAGGCCATCGGCTCCGTCGCCTCTCCCAGCTACTCGCGGAAAGACGAGCCCGCCGTCGCCGTGCCTCCCGCCGACCGTCCGGTCGTGTCGTCCGCCGCCGACCGCCGCTACTACGCTCCGGCTTGCGGCGGCCAGCCGCTGGCCGTGTTCACCCAGGCCTGCGAAACCAGCTACCAGACCGCTTACGTCGGCGGCTTCGGCAGCCTCTACCAAAACGCCTACCTCGCCGTTTACCGCCCGGCCTTCGACCGGGCTTCCGACACGGCGTACCGGTCGGCGCGTCAAACCACCTTCCCCGACATCTGGCTCGCGCAAGCGAAAGGCGGCGCTGCCGACGAAGGCAAGCTCCAAGGCTACGCCGCCGCGATCGATGCCGCACGCGCCGCGCAAACGGCCGCCGGCCGCCTCGCGTTCGACTCGTACCGCCGTACGGGCTTCCTCCTCCTCCTGCGTCAGGTCGAGCTCGTCGACGCCGTCGTCGACACGGTCCTGAGTCCGGGCGAAGAGATCCGTGTCAAAATCGTCGTCGACAACTACGGCCTGTCCGCGTCGAAGCTCGACGGCATTCGCGTCACACTGGTCGACGTGTTCGGCGGCGCCTTCGAAGTGCAGTTCCGGGCGCTCCCGGTCTTCGCGGCCGACACCGCGACGACGCTCACGGGCGTCATCAAGGGCAAGGTCGGAACGCTCGCCAACGGCAACGTCCGGTTCAAAGCGAAGCTCGAGTTGGTCGACGGCCAAAGCGTGACCGTGATCGACGAAGCCGCCTTCGAAAAAGGCATCCGCTCGCCGGTCGAGCTCACAGCCGTGACGTTCCCGGCCCCGCTGGTCGTCGGCCGAGCCGGCGCCGCGATCCTGAAGCTGAAAAACAACACCTCGCTCGCGCTCGACACAATGACCTTACCGCTCGCTCTCCCGGGCGACAGCCTGACGTCGACGTCGACGACCATCGCGCTGCCTGCATTGGCCCCGCAAGCGGTCGCCGAGATCCAGGTGCCGGTGACGGCGACGGTCTACGCGGGCGGCAACGTGCCGGCGCTCTTCCAGATCACCGCGAACGGCGTCGCCGGCGCGGGTGACCTCGTCATTGCAGGCCAAGCTCCCGTCCCCGTGACGCGCAACGGCCAGCTGGATCTTTGCCTCAACCGTTGCGGCGACGTCGTGTCGCTCCCGCTGGTCGTCAGGGCCGGGACGACGCTCCGCCTCCCGACCCAGTTCACGTTCCGCGGCACGCAGTCGTCGATCTTCCAGTTCGGCAAGCTGCAGGTCAGCGACAACCGGATCACGTCCGCCGACGGCAGCACCGTGAGCGTCGGCCCGAACGAATGGGGGCCGGGAAGCTCGCCCTACCGGGCCGAGTTCGCTTACGTCATCCCGACCGCGCTGCGCGGCACGACGCAGTGGGTCACGATCTATCTAAAAGAGCGCTCGACCACGATCCACGTGATCAAGGTGCCGTTCACCGTCCAGTGAAGGCGGGGCGCTGCACGTACTGTCTGATTTTGGAGATGATTTAGATCCTAATCGGAGGCTTTTGGGGAAACCTTGAGGCCTCCGCTTTTTTGCGCTCGCTTCAGGCGCTTGCCGCGCCGCGTTTGCGGCCGTCTGCTGCTTTTTTAGACTCGGCACGAAGTTTGAAAGGGGGAGGGACCGCTTTCGCGTCTCACTCACCCCGCAAGGAGATCTCATGAAAGTCGATTCCGCCATGACCCGTGACGTCATATGCATCGAGTCCAGCGAAAGTCTGAGCGACGCGCAAGAGATCATGCGGGAGTGGGAGATTCGCCATCTGCCGGTGACCCTCGACGGCCACCTGATCGGTATCATGTCGGACCGGGACGTGCTCCGGCACGCAGTCAAAACGGACGAGGGAGAAATCGTCCTGCCGGCGATCACCGTCGCGGAAGTCATGACTAGGAATCCGATCACCTGCGACTCCGACGCGGACATCGCGAGCATCGGCCAGACGATGCTCGACGAGAAGATCGACTCGGTGCCCGTCGTCGACGACGACGGCGACCTCGTTGGTCTGATCACGTCGTCGGATCTGATCCAGATGCTGGTCGACCGGGAACGGATCTCGCTCGGGCGGCCGATTCCTTTCAGCTTCAAGCTTCACCGGAGCGTGCGCCGCTCGGGCGCCGGCATTCACGGCTGATAGATAGAAGATGGGAGATGGGAGATGGGGTCAGGCACGTGCCTGACCCCATGAGTTCATGAGTCAATGGGCGTCCGGGTTCTTCTTTTCCAGGTAGTAGTCGTAGTTGCCTTCGTAGGTCCTGAGGTGACCGTCCTGGATCTCGAAGACCCGGTTGACGATCTGGCGCAGGAAGTGACGGTCATGGCTGACCACCATGACGGTGCCTTCGAAGTCCTTCAGCGCGCGGAGCAGGATCTCGCGGGATTCGATGTCCAAGTGGTTGGTCGGTTCGTCGAGCACGATGAAGTTGACGGGGCTCGAGAGCATCAGGGCCAGGACGACCCGGGCTTTCTCGCCGCCCGAGAGGACTTTTTGCTGTTTTTCGACGTCGTCGCCTGAAAACAGGAAGGCGCCGAGGAGGTTGCGGACGTAGCCCAAGCTGGCCTCGGGCAGGCGGTCCGAGACTTCCTGGATGACCGTCTTCTTCGGATCGAGGATTTCCATGGAGTGCTGGCTGAAGTAGCCGAGCTTGACCGACGCGCCCATGACGGTCGTGCCGGTGGTCGGGTCGGTCTGGTTGGTGATGCATTTGAGAAGCGTCGATTTACCGGCGCCGTTGACGCCCGTGACCGCGATCTTGTTCAGGCGGCTGACGACACCCGTGATGCCCGAGAAGACCTTCTTCTCGGAGCCGTCTTCCCTGGTCCACACCTTGCCGAGGTTTTCCATCCGGATGACGTCGTTGCCGCTCCGAGGCGGCGGGGCGAACGTCATGCTGACCACGCGGGCTTCCGCGGGGATCTCGATGCGCTCGATCTTGTCGAGTTTCTTGACGCGCGACTGGACCTGCGCCGCGTGCGAGGCGCGGGCCGCGAAGCGGGCGATGAAGTCCTCTTCCTTAGAGAGCATTTCCTGCTGGCGGTTGAACGAGGCGAGCAGCTGTTCGCGGCGGATCTCGCGCTCTTTCAGGTAGAACTCGTAGTTGCCGCTGTAGACAGTGATCGCCTTGTTGGCGATCTCGATCGTGCGCGTGCAGAGGCGATTCATGAATTCACGGTCGTGGCTCGTCATGACGAGCGAGCCTTTGTAGGACATTAGCCACTCTTCGAGCCAAAGGATCGACTCGATGTCCAAGTGGTTGGTCGGCTCGTCCATCAGCAAAGCGTCGGGCTGGAGCGTCAGGATCTTGGCCAGCGCGATGCGCATCTTCCAGCCGCCGGAAAAGTGCTCGACGGGACGGTCGTACTCGCCCGGGCCGATGCCGAGACCGGTGAGCACGGCTTTGGCCCTGGCGTCGAGGTCGTAGCCGCCCCGTTGTTGGAACTCCATCTGCGCTTCGCCGTAGCGCTCCATCATCTTTTCCATCTCGGAGTCCGGGAGCGGGTCGGTCTCAAGCGTGTCGAGGCGCTTTTCGATGTCCGTGACGACCTTCGCCAGGTCCGAGACGCGGCCCGCCCCGGCCTTCACTTCTTCCAGCGCTGAACGGCCGGCCATGTCGCCGACGTCCTGCGAGAAGTAGCCGATCACTACCCCCGGATCGACCGAGACGGTGCCGGCGTCCGGCTGCTCTTCGCCGGTGATGACCCGGAAGACGGTCGTCTTACCTGCGCCGTTCGGCCCGACGAGGCCGATGCGGTCGCCCGTCCGGACCATGAAGCCGGCGTTTTCATAGAGAACGCGGTCTCCATGGCGCTTGGTCAGGTTACTTAAGTGAATCAATGCGTCGCGCCGGTGACGGGAGACCGGGGCCGGGTCAACAAGGTCTGGATCGCGTCATCCAGCGCCTCGGCGACCTGATCTCCCTGGGGGGTGAGGCACGTGCCGTCCTGGGCCAGGGTCGATTCCCACTTCCAGTAGCCGGTCGCGTAGTCGTCGGGATTATTGGAACTGGCCGCGCCGTGCCATAGCATCTGGGGGCGGCGGGAGCGGGTGTCCGAGGCCCGGCTGTAGTCGTTGACCCACAGGTAGAAGCGGTTGGTCGCCCCGAGGTTCACCGCCTTGCGCAGACGCGAGGGATTGGCCCGGAAGAAGCTCTGGAGATCCAGATAGGCGATCCAGGCGCAGTCTACGGCCTGATCCCGGACGGTGTCCGGGTAAAAGCCCCAAAGGACGTCTTCCGGGTAGTGGAAGGGGGCGGAGCCCGAGAACGGCCAATATTCGGCCCCAGACAGCTCGTAACCGTTGATGCGGAAGGCCCGCATGCGGCCCCGGGAGTCTTCTTCCTGTCCGGGGGAGGCCAACGAGAGGGTCGGGAGGAGGCAGCTGACGATGAGAGCGAGTCTAGAAAGCATCGCAGGGTGAGTAACCCCCCGAAGCCTCTAAGTCAAACCCAAAAATCCTGCTGCAAGTTCCCAGTACCAAAGGTAATGATTATGACTTCACGAACTTTGGGGAACGAATCCATGAACCCGTTGCGTTGGCGCTTGTTGATCATTGGCGCGATCACCCTCTGGTCCCTCTACACCGTCGCTCCTTCCGTCATCTACTTCTCGACCTCCAAGGAGATCCGGAACTCGGACGAAGAGATGGCGAAGCGCATCCCGAAATGGTTGCCGCAGAAACACGTCTCTCTGGGTCTCGACCTTCAGGGCGGCGTCCAGCTGGTGCTCGGCGTGAACACCAACAACGCCGTCGACAACAAGCTTGGCCGCCTTGGCACCGAAGCCCAGCGCTGGTCCGACGACAACAACCACGGCATCGCCAAGTCGTACGTCCTCACGGGCAAGCAAACGCTCCGGATCGAGCTGAAAGAAGGCATCGACCCGAACGCGTTCAAAGAAAAGTTCCGCACGGAAAACCCGGGTCTCGTCCAGTCCAACAAATCGGGCCAGACCCTCGACTTCGGTTTCGACGAAGCCCAGATCAAGACGATCAAGGCGAGCGCCATCGAGCAGGCCGAAAAAGTCGTCCGCAACCGGATCGACAAATGGGGCGTCTCCGAGCCCTTGATCAACCGCCGCCAGGCCGACAACTCCATCCTCGTCCAGCTTCCGGGCTTCAAGGATCCGGGTAAAGCGAAGGAGCTCCTCGGCCGCACCGCGCAGCTGAAGTTCAAGCTCGCGGACGACAAGTTCCGGGGCTTTGACGAGATCGCGAAGACCCTGCCCGAGACAGTCAAAGCCCAGGACAACTACGGTCAGACCTCGCTCGTCTCCGAAGACCGCGAAGCGATCATGGCCGCCGTCAAAGGACACTTGCCTGACGACCGTCAAATGTTCCTGCAAAGAGAAGACATCGCGGGAGGCAAGAAATCCCGCTACACGACCTACGTCGTCGAAGCTTCCACCGAGATCGGCGGCGACGACATCCTCGACGCCTTCGTCTCCGAAGACACCTCCGGCCTCGACCGCCGTCCTGAAGTCTCGATGAAGTTCACCGGCCCGGGCGGCAAGCGCTTCGGTGACGTCACAGGTGCCAACGTCGGCCGCCGCCTCGTCATCGTCCTCGACGACGAAGTGGTTTCGGCCCCGAACATCCAATCCAAAATCGCCACCGGCCAGGGTCGGATCACGCTCGGAAGCGGCGGCAGCTGGGAAAAGACCTACGCCGAAGCGCAGCAGCTGGCGCTCATCCTGAAGTCCGGTGCCTTGCCGGCGACGATCGACGTCCTCGAAGAACGCCAGGTCGGCGCGAGCCTTGGACCTGAGCTGGCCGACGAAGGCATCAAGGGAATGCTCCTCGGCCTGGCCCTGGTGTTCGGCTACATGGTCTTCCATTATCGCCGCCCGGGTCTCATCGCCTGCTTGGCGCTCGTGCTCAACGGCGTCTACCTGCTGGCACTGATGGCGCTGTTCGGCTTCTCGCTGTCTCTCCCCGGCATCGCCGGCTTCATCCTGACGCTCGGTATGGCGGTCGACGCCAACGTGCTCATCAACGAACGGATCCGTCAGGAATTGGCGGAGGGGAAAACCTCGAAGAAAGCCATCGAGAACGGCTTCGGCCGCGTCTTCTGGACGATCTTCGACGGCCACGTCACGACGCTCATCGCCGGCATGGTGCTGCTCGAAACCAACGCCTCCGGTCCGATCCGCGGCTTCGCCGTGACTCTGATCATCGGTCTCTTGGTCTCGCTCTTCACCTCGCTCTATTGCACGCGTACCTTGTTCGACTTCTTCGTCGGTCGCGCCAGAACGGACAAAGAAGTCCGCGTATGGCTCGGCGAAGCCAAGACCCGCATCTTCAACTTCAACTTCGTCCGCTACTCGGTGCCCTTCACGATCGGCTGCGGCCTCATCGCGGTCGCCGCCGTCGGCGCCACCTTGTACCGCGGCCTCAACTGGGGCGTCGACTTCGCCGGCGGCACGGAGCTCCAGGTCCGTTTCGACAGCGACGTCCAGCCGCACGAAATCGAAGCCGTCGCGAAGAAGAACGGCATCCGCGAAGTGGCGCTGCAGGCCCTCGGTGGAACCAGCCGCCAGTACCTCATCCGCTTCGGCGCCGAGAACATCGAAGGCAAAGACGGCGGCCGCGTGACGCAGCAAGAAGAAGCGGCCAAGGGCCAGGACCTCAAAGCCGCGATCGTCACCGACTTCGCCGCGAAGAAGGCCGAGATCCTCTCGGTCGACTACGTCGGCCCGCAGGTCGGTAAGGAGCTGAGAGCCCAAGGCGCGATGAGCCTCGTCTACGCGATCTTCGGGATTCTTCTCTACGTCGCCTTCCGCTTCAACGTGCGGTTCGGCCCGGGCGTCGCGATCAAGATGTTCATGGACGCGTTCATCGTCCTTGCCTACTACCAGTTCTTCTGGCGCTCGTTCGATTTGACGTCCATCGCGGCGTTCCTGACCGTCATCGGTTATTCGGTCAACGACACGATCGTCATCTTCGACCGGATCCGCGAGAACCTGACGCTGCACCCGCGTCGCCCGCTGATCGAGAACATCAACATGTCGCTGAACGAGACGCTGACCCGCTCGCTCAACACCTCCGGCGTGACGATGGTGTCCTTGCTCGGTATCCTGATCTTCGGCTCGGGCCAGATCTGGAACTTCGCCTTGGCCATGGTCATCGGGATAATCGGCGCAACGCTGACCTCGACCTTCATCGCCAGCTTCTCGCTGGTCTGGTTCGACCGCTTCTTCCAGAAGAAAGCGGTGGCGAAACCCGCTGGTGGGACGCCGGCGCCGGCGCGTTGATTTCTTGTTTTTGAACTAAGGAAGGCCCGCCTCACGGCGGGCTTTTTTGCGTCCCGGTCGAAACCCAGCCGAGCCCGTACGATTGCGCCAGAGGCGCACCCTCGAAATCAGGACGGAGTTTCAGCAACTCAGCCCCCCGCCGCTGCTAAGTTCGTCCAACCATCTAAAACTACAGACACTAATTCTTGTTCTAAAGTCCGAACCAAACTCGTCCGAGGACCCTTGAGCGCATTTCACAAGGGAGTGACTTGCGAGACTCTAGAGGGACGGACATGCGGGTCAAAATCACCATCGTCATTGGCTTGGTCGCGGGAGCGCTCTCAGGCTGCTCCATCGAAGAAAAGCTGCAGAAGAAAAAGGACGACGAGAAAAAATCCTCGTCGGACGACGCCAC
>JAYVBB010000386.1:0-1865 GCA_043750715.1 Pseudomonadota bacterium
GGCGCGGCGGAGGGGCGGAGATGGTCGCTTACTCGTCGGAGTCGTTGCCGGGGTTGCCTTCACCGGACTCGCCGACGCCGAAGCCTTCCGGGACGTTGGTCGCGGCGCACTCGATGGTCAGCTCTTCCGAGCGCTTGGCGCACTGCTGGTAAGTTTCCGTCTTGTAGCAGAGCTCGGAGGCGCTACGGATGTCGGCGACGTTCTTCTTGGCCTGCTCGATGATCTTCTGCGCTTCGCTGTCGTCGGCACGAGCGTACGCTTTGAGCCTGACGAGGTCGTCCATCTCGGCGTCGTAAAGGGCCGTCAGGTCTTTGCGCGCCTTCAAGACGAACTGGTCGACGCCCGGATTGAAGTCGGCGCCGATGTTCTTCGGGTAGAGGAACGGGTAGGTCGTCAGCAGCGCCGAGCCGCCGTTTTCCTTGTCTTCGATCTGCTTCGGGAAGACGTCGGCAATGTAGTTCTCGATCGAACGCAGGCCTTCCAGGCACTTCGGGATGTCCGAGACGTCGCAGAGGGCGAACGATTCGATCAGCCCTTGCTCCGTATTGGTCTTCAGAATCTTGCCGAGCTCGGCGGGCTTGCCACCGATCTGGAGAGCCGAGAGACTGAGCTTGCCTGTGGCTTTCTTCGTCTTGGTGTTGCCGCTGATCGACGCCTTGAGCTTCGCGATGCTCAGGTAGTTGCCGCTGGCACCGCCGCCCCACGACTTCTCTTCTTCTTTCTGGTCGAGGCGGAGGCTGAACTTGATGAACAGCATCGACCCGAAGTCCTGGGCGGCGACGTAGCCGGCGCCACAGCTGGCGAGCCACTCTTCCTGGGACGACTGCTTCCACGCCTCGGCGCGGCCGGACGGGATGAAGACCTTCGAGTGGTCCCGGTTGTAGGCGAATACGACGTAGTTGAGGCCGAAACTGCTTTCGCGCGATTTCTGCGCGTAGCTCGCACGGGCGGAGGCGCCCCACGCGCCGATGTTGAAGCCGCCGCTGGTCGAGACGCCGAGCGACTTCTCGATCTCTTCACGGCTGTAGTCCGCGTCGAGCGAGATGTAGCCGTCCTGCATCGGGATGTCTTCGAGAGTGCCGTCGACGCACTTGTTGGGAATGCCCGCGTGGTTGTTCAAGTCGACGCCGAAGCCCATGCCGAGCGGGACCCCCGGCTCGAAGATCGGAGCGTAGCGGTCGGACGGACCGGCTTCGGCGGGCGGAGCCTTGAAGCCGCGTGCGGAGCCGGTGGTCGGCTCTTCAGAGTCTTCTTTGCCTTGGTGTCCGGAGTTGCAGGCCGAGAGGCCCACAAGACCAGAAAAAACGAGCGTACGGACGATGGAAAGCATGGGAAGTTCCTTTGACAGCTGGAGGTTGAGGAGAAGCAACGGGGAGCAAACGGAACGGAACTCACAGCCGATGCAAGGCTGCTAAGCGTGACTATCGCGCGATTCCGCGCAAATTGATTGCCCGCCATTGCGCGCTCGGCGCTTGGTGGAAGATCCAGGCAAGTGTCAGGCGGCTATGCATCTGCATCAGCTCGGCCGGGACGGACGGCTTTACGCCTCGTCGAGGTCGAATTTCAAAGGCAGCTCGTAGCCGCGCACGAACTCGTCGATCGCTTTGACCTTCGTCTCGGCGATTTCCTTTGGAAAGGTTCCGCAGACGGCCTGGCCCTGGATGTGGGCCGTGAGCATGATCGCGTTAGCTTGCGTCTCGTCGATCGGAAAAAATTGGGTGAGGACGGTGACGACGAACTCGCGCGGGGTGTAGTCGTCGTTGAAGAGCAAGACCTTGTAAAGACTAGGTCGTTTCGTCTTGATCCGCTCGATCACCTCGACGTGACCGCGGCCGTTGTCGTTGGTTTCGCTCATGCCCACAGAA
>JAYVBB010000387.1:0-13521 GCA_043750715.1 Pseudomonadota bacterium
AACACGCCGATCCGCACGAGGTCCCGGAGGAGGGAGAACACCAGCGCGAAGCTTACCCAGCCCATGCTTACGAAAGCGACGCCCTGCAGGACTTGATCCCAGACGGAGTGCCCTTCCCGGTTCCGGGACCAGTAGACGACGGGGATCAGCCAGATCGCCACGAAAGGGACAGCCAGCAGGATCCGGAGCGGCAGACTCTCGGTCGCGCTGAGCGCGACGTACCCGTAGACCAGAGTCACCAACACGGTCAGGACGAGTAAAAAAATGGGGAGGCGTCGGCGCATATGGTCATATTGCCGAAGGCCACCCGAGATATCCAGCGATTTCAATTAGTTAACATTTTCGCTGGAGTAGCGGCGGGCCCCCGCCGAAGAGGTTGGTCCGGGCCCGGCCCCGCTTCTGCCTCAATCATCCCCCCATCCGTCCGATCAATCCTAACAGACAGTATCGACAGTATTTGGAGGTCAAACATGAAGAACATCTTCACCGCTTGTCTAGTCGTGGCGTCCGGTTTGGTCGCGCTTCCCGCGGCCGCGCAAACCCGGAGCCAAGTTTACGGCGGCGCCCTCACGCAGCAAGCCCAGACCGTCTACGTCCGGGGCGAAGTCGGCATGACGACTTACGAAAGCGAAGCGGCGGGCAGCAAAGAAACGCAAACTTCGAGCACGGGCGTCCTGGGCGGCTGGGCCGGCGAAGACCGCCTGGTCGGCGCGCAGATCACGTCGTCGGAAGCCGACGTTGCCTTCGCTCTCAACCAGTCCGACATGCACACCGCGTTCCGAGACGTCAAACTCATGGGTCGCCTCGGCTGGCTCGTACCGTCCGTCGGCGTCAGCTTGACCGAAATCAACATCACCGAAAGCGACGTCGAATCCGTCGCGATTTACAGCACCGGCGCCAGCGCGGGCCTCGCGGTCCAAGTCCCGGTCGCCCCGTTCCTCGTCGTCGAAGGCAGCGGCCAGATGGTGAAAAGCACGAAAGTTTACGACAAGCTCGCCGAAGACACGAAGCTCGGTGACCGCGTCGACGCCGACCTCAACGCCAGCTTCGACGTCACCGACCGCATGGTCGACCTGATCGTCGGCTACAAGGTTCGCCAGTACGACCTCGAAGTCGGCGAAGAAACCAAGAAAGAGAAAAGCCAAGGCGCCTACGCGGGCATTCGCCTCGGCCTCTATTTCTGAACTTCCGTGCGGACGTTAACGGCGCGGGGCGTTGATTCGGCCCGCCGCCGTCATGCAAGCGTCGTACGTGCCGTAGTAGACGTCGCCGTGAAATACCTGGAAGCCCCAGGCGTCGACCGACCAGCGGCGAAGGTAATAGACTTCGCCGCTGCCGACACAAATGGCCACCATCGACAGGTCCCTGAAAAAGGGACGTGTCTCGTACAGCTTGGCGGCCTGCTCGTTGCAGATATCCGTCGAGCCGACCCACAAGGTTTTCGAGACGCGGTTCTGATAGACGTCGATGACGGAAAAATAGAGATAGCCCGGACCGACGGGACAATCATAAGTCGCCACGGCTTCGACGAAAGAATCGGGCCACTCGTCGGCGCGGGCGGATGGGTTGTTCAGCAACGCCATCAGCGGCAGGACGGTTAAGATCGAGAGAATCAGTTTTTTCATGGTTTCGCTCCTGTGAGGTTCCGGCGAAATCTAGACCGCTCAACGCGCCTTGGCAACGCCGGCCGCGACAGGCTGTTGCCCAGTCTGTCATCGCTCCGCGAACTCCGCGAACTCCGCGGTTTAATTTCTCCGCGCCTTCGCGATTACGTATCGCTCTAGTAAAGCTTGGCGCGTTCTTCCTGAATCGCCGGGCTTTCGAGGTACTCGTCATACGAAACGACTTTGTCGAAGTGGCCTTTCGGGGTCACTTCAATGATGCGCGTCGCCACCGTGTTCACGAACTCCCGGTCCTGCGAGATGAAGAGGATCGTGCCCTTGTAGGCGATCAGGCCGTTGTTCAGCGCGGTGATCGATTCCAGGTCCAAGTGGTTGGTCGGCTCGTCCAGCACCAGGACGTTAGGCTGCATCATCATCATGCGGGCCAGCATGCAGCGAACCTTCTCGCCTCCTGAGAGAACCCGGACCTTCTTTTGGACTTCCTCGCCGCTGAACAGCACTTTGCCGAGAAAGCCCCGGACGAACTCCTCTTCCCGCTCGCTGTCTTTGGTCGCGAACTCGCGGAGCCAGTTGATCAGGTTCAAGTCGGTGTTGAAGAACTTGCTGTTGTCCTTCGGGAAGTACGCGCGCTTGGTCGTCGTGCCCCAGCGATACGTGCCGGCGGCGGCTTCCGCCTCGCCCGCGAGCATCTGGAAGAGGTAGGTCCCGGGCGCGCCATCCCTGCCGACAAAGGCAACTTTTTCGCCCTTCGAGACGTGGAGGCTCAGACCCTTGAAAAGCGTTCGGCCGTCCAGGATGCCGGTCAGGCTGTTGAGCTCGAGCAAGTCTTTGCCGGCTTCGCGCTCTTCCTGAAAGATGATGTGCGGGTACTTCCGGGACGACGGTTTGATGTCTTCGAAGCTCAACTTGCCGAGGAGTTTCTTCCTCGACGTCGCCTGGCTCGACTTCGACGCGTTGGCCGAGAAGCGCGCGATGAACTCTTTCAGCTCCTTCGCCTTGTCTTCCGCCTTCTTGTTCTTGTCGTAGCGCTGCTGCAGGGCCAGCTGGCTCGCCTGATACCAAAACGTATAGTTGCCGGTATAAAGCGTGATCTTGCCGAAATCGATGTCCGCCATGTGCGTGCAGACTTTGTCGAGGAAGTGACGGTCGTGGCTGACGACGACGACCGTGTTCTTGAATTCGCAGAGGAACTCTTCGAGCCACATGATCGACTGGACATCCAAATTGTTCGTCGGTTCGTCGAGCAGGAGGACGTCGGGGTTGCCGAAGAGGGCCTGCGAGAGGAGCACGCGGACTTTGTCGCCGGCTTCGAGCTCTTTCATCTTGAGCTTGTGCAGAGGCTCTTTGACTCCGAGCGCGCTCAGCATGGTGCCGGCTTGCGCTTCGGCGTCCCAGCCGTTCATCTCGGCGAACGCACTCTCGAGCTCGGAGGCGCGCATGCCGTCTTCTTCCGAGAAATCGGGCTTGGCGTAGAGCGCGTCCTTCTCGGCGATGATGCCGTAGAGGACTTTGTTCCCCATGATGACCGTCTGGATGACGTCATACTCGTCGAACTCGTACTGGTTCTGCTTGAGGACGGCGAGGCGCTGCCCGGGCGTGATGTTGACCGTGCCGTGGTCGGATTCGATCTCGCCGGAAAGGATCTTCAGGAAGGTCGACTTGCCGGTGCCGTTCGCCCCGATCAATCCGTAGCAATTGCCCGGAGAGAACTTGATCGAGACTTCCTGAAACAGCGATCGCAAGCCGTAAGCCAGCGAAATTCCTTCGGTACTTATCATAAGAAAGGGGGCCTCACTTTGGAGGCCCCCACCATACTCTTTTGGTCAGTTCAGAGTCAAATCAGCGGGTTCAATTGCCCGTCAGGTCGATCCGGAAGTACGGCGCCTGAACGTGCGGGTTCCCGAGGTAGATCTCCTGGCCACCGAGCGGGATGCTCGGGATGGGCATGTTGACCAGAGGGCCTTGGCTGTACGCAATTTCGAGGAGCGCGGCGAAGACGGCTTGCGCGGTGTCGCGCTCGAACGTCGGGTCGGCCGGCGTGTAGCCGTCGGCCCAGCGGCCTTCGACCTGGACGTCGCTGTGCTCGATCAGACCAACCTTGAGGTTGCCGTCTTCGATCTTGAGATCGGCGCCCGTTTTTAGGTTGAGGTCCATGATGAAGTAGTCCTTCCACTCGCCTTCGGCTTGGATCTGGAACTTCAGCTGAATCTTGGGGATGTGGACGGTGATGGCTTGAAGCTCCTGGTCGGCCAGGAATACCGGCGTTTCCGCCAGACGGATCGCCAGACGCAGGTACGGCGCGTCGGTCTGCGCTTGCAGGAGGTCAGGCCAGATCGAGCTGAGGCCTTCCTTCGTCAGGAGGTCCTTGATCTGCGGCAGCGTGTTCTCGTCGATTTCGTAGAAGTCCGTGCCGTCCTGATAGAGCTCGCCGAAGGCGGCGGTGAGGATGCCCGGATTCAGGCCTATGGCGCCGAAGCGCTTGCTCGCCGTGCCGAGGAAGGGCGACGATTCGGTGAAGTCCCGTTGGCGGGTGACTTGGCGGATTTTCACGCCGACTTCCGCGGTCAGCGCGTTGCCGTCGATTTTCAGGTGCGACGGGAAAGCGGAGATCTCAGCCGTACGGTCCGGCAGCGCCGGAATGCCGTTCAGGTCGACCTGCACTTGCAAGTGCGTCTGCGCGTTCAGCTCGTCGGTGATGGTCGGCAGGAATTCTTTCACTTTGCTCGCGACGAGGTTGCCCAGAAGCGGGCGGACCATGCCGAAGACGCCGTGCAGCACTTGCTGGATCACGCCGTTCAGGATCAACGCGCCGCGGCATTCGCCCGGGCCCTGGACGCGGTAGTTGTCCGCACTGACTGGGAATTCGATCTTGCCGGCGGCGAGCTGGATGTTGGTGTCGACGACCGACGGCAGCAGTCCCATGTCCAGGTAGACGATGCCTTGCTCGGCGACGTTGAACGTCGTGTAGCGGCAGGTCGCACCGAGAGGGAAGCCGAGGACCGGGCGGACGATTTCCAGCTGGTCGATGGCGATCTTGATGCGTTTGACGCCGACTTTGATGTTCAGCGTGTCGACGGCCGGCGCGAGCGCCAGCGAGTCGAGAGCGAGCGATGCCTTGATTCCGGACGCTTTGACTTTGAATCCGCCGGGGAGATCCTTCTCGACGTCGGGGAGCGCCAGGTCGTTCATTTCGCCCGGGAGCTGGTCTTTCACCATGTGCGCGATCAGGCTGAGGCCGTCACCGGTCAGTTCGACCTGGAGGGCTTGGTCGACGGTGCGACCTTCGTTGCTGACGACGCCTTCCGCTAGTGCGGGAATGCTGAACGCCGCCAGGCTGGCTGCAAGAATGGACCACTTCATGAATTTCATCGATCACCTCGTTCCGGTTCGCTGCGGGTTGCCCTTCAATGTCAGCCAGCCGCGTCGAGTGGACGGCGGATTGGCTGTTCCTTCTGTCTTCCAAATGTAAACGAAACCTTCTCTCGTGGTCGCCGCGATGTCCAGCCGGCCGTCGCCGTCGAAATCGCCCGCCGAAGCCGATCCGAAAATCGAGCCGCCCGTGAAGTGCGGGAAACCCGCGACTTCTCCAGTCGTCGTGAAAGCGTGCAGGAAGTACCCCCCCGAACCCGCTATCACGTCCTCGCGGCCATCACCGTCGAGATCGATTAAGATCGGCGAAACGTTGAGCATCATATCCTCAAGAACTTTCGGAAAGCCAGCGCGCATTAGGCCAGTTTTAGGGTCCCACGCGGCGACCATGTTGTCGTAGTCGTACTTCTTCCCGCCGATCGCCATGGCGACGAGCATTCTCTTGCCCGCGCCGCCAGTTACAGGACTCAGCAAACCGTCGCCGCTGAGATCGCCTATGGCAGGAGGGCCGAAGGCCGGAATCATGAATTGGTCGTTGGTCGGGGTGCGGGTCGCCACCTCGAGCGTCATCGATTGCTTGAGGCGACCGTCGAGACCGAAAGCGTAGGTTTTTCCGGCAAATGCGTGAACGACGATCTCCGGCAGGCCGTCGCCGTCTAGGTCGGCCACAGCCGGCGCGGTGGGCACGCCCGTGCCGACGGTCGGCAGAATCACGTCGCGGATCAGCGGCACGCGCGTCGGGAATCCCGGGAATACCGACGTTGCGAGGGTCAAGGGATTTCCCTTACCATTAACGGCGAAGATGTATCCGGCGGCGTCACCCGTGTGATTCGAGCCGAAGACGAGATCCGGGTAACCGTCGCGGTCGATGTCGACGACGGCGGGCGAGGACACGAGCTTCGCAAGGCGGCCGTTGGCGCGGAGCTCCAACGGGAATCCCGGGTACGTTTCGCCGTTGCTCTTGTAGACATGGAGGCGGCCGTCGAGTCCTGGAACCACGATATCCAGATGCTCGTCGAGATCCAGGTCGACGAGGACCGGCGTCGCGAAAGCTCCGGGCGCGATGATCTGATCGGCGCGCGCCTGCGTCATGTCAGGGAAAGGCAGCAGCACGGGGAAGCCGCGGCGCAGCGAACCGTCCGGCTCGAACACCGCGAGGTGACCTTCCAGCGACACGGCGACGATTTCGACGATGCCGTCCTTGTCCAGGTCACCGGCCGCGACCGCTCCGTAGACGCCTGCATTGGCGTCCAGATCCGTGCCCGCGTAACGCGAGGTGCCGATCTGGGCGGGGAAGCCCGCGAGCTCGCCGCCGGTAGACGTGTAAGCGTGCAACCAGCCGCCACCGTCGGCGGTGACGTATTCCTCTTTTCCGTCGCGGTTCAAATCGACGAAGAGGCCGGTGCTCTCGCCCGAACCGTGCATCTTTCTCGGGAAGTCCTGGGCGAGCTTCTGGTCTTCGTAGACGAAGATCGTCCGGCGCGCTTCCGAGACCTGACCGCGAAGATTGTCGACGGTCAGACGGATGGTGAAGGAATTTTTCTCGTACGAGTGGTCACGCGCGTTCGCAGGCAACGCGAGGAGCATCGAAGTCGGCACGGAGGCGAGGAATCCGGTGTACGGGCGGTCGAGGACCGGTGATTCATAGACGGGCACCCAACTTTGGCTGGCCGATTCCACGCCGCGGATGACGTCGATGCGCAGCTTCTGCGCGCCGGAGCGGAGGCTTTTCGCCTCGACGGCGACGTCGATCAGGTCTCCCAGGCGGGGATTGGCCACGACGTCGAACCAGGCGGGCGAGACGATGCGGGCTTCCGCGGGAATCTCGTTCTTCCGGATCGCGTCGAGCATCTTCCAGGCGTTGGTCCGGCCGTAACCGGTCACCGAGTCCCAGCCCGAGTACGTCGCGTGGCGATTCGGGTCGTCGGTCCCGTAGTCGATGTCGGACGCCGTCGTCTTGATCAAGGAAATGAGCTCGCCGGCGGTCAGGCGCCGGTGCAGCGAGTTGGCGTAGGACCAGGCGAGGCCTGCGACGCCCGAGAGATTGGCTGTTGCTTCCGAGGAGCAGGAGCGGCCCGACGTCGCCACGTCGACGCGTGCTCCGTAGTTGGAGCAGTTGTTGAAATTGACGAACGTCGTGGCGTCGTCCGCCCCATTCGTGTCGTAACGGATCGAGTTGGTGTAGACGACGGGATCGAGGGTCGAAGGGAAGTTGTGGTGGAAGCTGTTCTCGTCGGCGGCGGAACCGATGATCGCCACCTCGTGGGCGTAGGCGTAATTGACCGCCCGCTGGGTAAAGGTCGAGTAGTTGGCCGAGCCGAGCGCCTGCTGAATCAGTGAGGTCCCCTGGTCGACGGCGTAGATGACGGCGCGGGCGAACGAGTTGGCGTCGACGACGAAGCTGTCGTTCACTCGCAGCGCGATGAAAGAGCAATTGCCGCAGATGCCGGCCTGGCCGATGCCGTTGTTCAAGGCGCTGACGGAGTCCTTCGCCTCGCCGGTGCCGTGGCCGAAACGGACGCGGTCGGACGGGTCGTTGTCGTTCTCGTGGAAGTCCCAACCGGCGATGTCGTCGACGTAGCCGTTTTGGTCCTGGTCGACATGATCGCTGAAGAGCGCGATCAAATCGCCGGCATCGACGACGCCGTTGGCGTTGGCGTCATGCACGCGCGAGTCCCGGGCATAGTCGCTGACCGAAAAGCGGCCGTCGCCGTTGGCGTCATAGACCAGGGATCCTTCAGGCAGCGGCAGCTCCGCGCGGTTCAGATAGTGGCGGTCGATCAGGTCGGACGTGTCCCAGTTGATGCCGGAGTCGAGAACGGCGATCAGGGTTTCCGGCGTTCCGGTGTGCAGCTGCCAGGCTTTATCGACCCCGATGCCGGAGCCGTTGTCCCTTTCCCATTCGCTGAGTGTCCCGCGGTGGGTGACGGGGACGTGCGAGTAGAGGTGCCAGGCATCCTCGTAGCTCGGATCGTTCGGGCGGGTTGCCCAAGGATCGCTACCTAATGATCCGGGAAATTCGCCGAGAGCAGTCGACGACATGGCGACGGCTCCCAGTACGAAAGACAATAAGCGGCCGATTCGGGCGGGTTTTCCCATGAGAATCTCCCTTTGTCGCCAAGCATGTTCTGCCTACTTTGGTACGGCTTCGGGAGGCACAGAGTCAAGCTCCTACCAGCGTTCTAAGAGAAAATGGTAAAATGAATCAAAGACCTCCGCCTCCCTCCTTATTTTTCACCCGGACAAATCCCCGTGACCTCGCCTGCTCTGACACAACTCAGGCAGTTGCAGCAGACCCTCTACGAGAAAGCGTACCAAGAGGCGCACTCGATCGTGGCGGGGACGTCGCGTACTATTTTGGCGTATTCCGTAAAGTTCCAGCGGAGCCTGCCCAAAAAGTTTCGCCGCACGACGCAGGCGGAACTGAACGAAGCGGTGAAGAAGCGCCGCATCGTCCTCTACGGGGACTTCCACACGCTGCGTCAGTCGCAGCGCGGGCTCCTGCGCGTGGTCAGAAACTATACGGAGCGCCAAAAGAACAACAAGGTCGTCATTGCCTTGGAAATGTTCAAAGCCATCGACCAGGACTTCATCGACGGCTACCTCGCGGGCAAGATTCCTGAGCAGCAGTTCCTCGACAGCGTTAACTACGCCAACGAGTGGGGCTTCCCATGGCCCAACTTCAAGATGATCTTGGACCACGCCAAGGCGCGAAAGCTGCCGGTGATCGGCATCAACACCGAAAACGCGGGTAAAGACAGCCTGGCCTCCCGCGACCGCTACGCCGCCAACTGCCTTGCCGACGCCGCCGAGAAGTATCCCGACCACAAAATCTTCTGCTTGATCGGGGAATACCATCTGGCGGACCAGCACCTGCCAAAGGCCCTGGCGAGCGAGCTCAAGCGCCGGAAAAAGAAGAACGACGTCCTACGCATCCTCAACAACGTCGACCAGTACTACTTCGAGCTCCAGAAGCATCCGGCCAGCCACAGCTCTACCGACGTGCTCCGGATGCGGCCTGACTTCTTCTGCATCATGAACTCGCCGCCGTGGATGAAGTGGCAGTCCTTCTCGTTCTGGGAAGAGCTGCGGCACACCGGCGCCGTGCAGGTCGCCGAGTCGGAGAACGACTTCGACCCCGATCCGGACCTCGACTTCCATGCCGATGATTCGTTCGACGTCGATTATCAGTTCCTGCAGTTCGTCAAGAACCTCGCGGGATTCCTGAACCTCAAAATCGAGGACTCGACGCTCGAAAGCTTCCACATCCTCTATTCCCCAGACGGCGACTTCTTCCAGGACCTCTCCCAGGACGAAGACATGGCCAAGGGCGACGCCGGCCGGATGATCGCGCGCTCGGGCGTGGACGGCGTGTTCTTCGTCTCGAAGAGCAAGACCATTCTCCTGACCTACGTGTCGATCAACAACCTTGCGGAAGCCGCCGGCCAATACCTCCACACCCTCCTGACCGGCCTCGACGATCTCCAGACCGGCGACGCCGAAGACTTTTATCGCCGCGTCATGAAGGGCGCCGTCGGCATGATCGCCTCCAAGATCCTGAACCCTCGCCGCAAGTGCATGGAGCTTCACCACTTCCGCCAGTTCATCAAACGCCAGAAGGGCAAAAAGCTGCGCGGCCCGGCCGAGCTCAAGAACAAGACCGCCGAGGCCGTGCTGCGCTTCGACAAATGGCTGACCACGCGCCTCGAAGGACGCGACGACGTGCCGCCGTTCGCCCTGCCTCAGAAAGCGTTGGTCGAGCTCGACCGCAAGACCAACTACGAGCTCAGCCGCGACATCGGCCAGATGCTCGGTTTCAACCTTTACAAAAAAGTCATCGCCAACAAAGAACCGGCCTCGACGATCCGGCGGCTTTTCAAGCGGCAGATCAACGACACCGACGTGCTGTGGGCCGAAGTCGTCGATCTGTACCGCAAGATGAGCCGCTAGGACTGCAGATACTCGCTGCGCAGGTGGTAGAGCGACCACACCTTCGTTTCCGCGTCGTAGCCGAACCACTCGATGCCGCGCCCCGCGCCTCGGCCGAGATAAGCCGTGGCGAGGATCCGCGTCCTGCTGACGAGCTTCACTACGTTGACGAAGAGCGCCTCGCGGTGCCTCTCCGAAACGAGCGGCTTCCCTTTGAGGTCGTAGATGCCCTCTACCATTTCGGCGCGCGAGAGCCGCATGTCGTCCTTTTCGCAGAAGAGCTCGAAGAGACGCAGCGACAGCGGCCGGCGCGTCAGGTCGAGGCGGGCGCCGTTGCATACGACGCCCTGGCCGAAGACCTGAATCTTGGGCAGCAGCGTCAACTTCACGTCCGGGCTGGACTCGACCGGGGCTTCCGGCGGCGCTTCATCCTGCGCGCGGACCAGGTCGGCGATGTAGGTAAAGAGCTCGGCTCTCCGGACCATCGCTTGGTAACCGTCTTGGCGTAATTCCATGCGGACACTCCCGTACTCGGGGCCGTCTCCGCGATGCGCGGCCCCTAGAAACCACGGGCACGCCGCCAGTGTCAAGCAGCAATCTCAGTCCAATTTGCCGGGCGTGGGCCAGATCCGTTTCCATTTTTGCGGGTGACGGAAGAAGACGAGCACGCGCTTTTCCATGTCGTCGGCGAGCGCGCGGACGAAGCGCGAAGGACGCACGCCGCGCGGCACGAGCATGCAGAGGTCGACGTCTTTGTATTTCACCGGATAAGAATCCCAGTGGAGGGCGTTGTACTCGGTCAAGCCGGGCTCGCGCAGGAGCGAGGTTTTGACGTGCATGGCGCCCTTGAAGATCGTGCGGAGATCCTGATCGTCGACGGCGAAGAGCTCGAGGCCGATGCGCTCGCCGAGCTCTTTGAGTTTGAAAGGTTTGACGACGTAGCCGTCACAACCGAGGCGCGAGGCCTCCCGCACGGTGTCTTCGTCGCGGCGGGCCGAGACCATGACGACGCGCATCTCTTTCAGGCGCTCGTCGGACTTCACCATCTCGAGGAGCTTCAGACCGTCGATGCCAGGCATGTTGACGTCGAGCAGCATGATGTCGGCGAACTCGCTGTTCAGGAAAGCGAGGCACTCCGCGGCGTTGTTTACCGCGATCACTTCGTACCCACGATACTCGAGAAAAGTCGTGTAGAGACGCAGGATCTCTTCCTCGTCGTCGACCGCGAGCACTTTCTTTTTCAGTTGTATCGCTGCTTCGGCCAAGTCTCGTTCCCCTAGGTCATTTTAACATGAATCAGTGCGCGACGACGTTGAGCGCCGTCTTGGTGGTGACAATATTGCCTACCGCGTCGAAGACGCAGGCCCGGTAAGAGAACGGGTTGCCGGAAGTTGCGCTTGCGTCGTCGTAGACGAGGTCGGTGCCAGCCGTCGTCAGGGCGATGGTGTCGACGAAGCCGCTGTCACATTCGGCGCTCGGTGCCGTCCCGCCCCCTTGGCGATAAAGGTCGATCGAAGCGTAACGTGAGAGGTCGGCCGGCTGCCGGATCGTTACCCTGATGCCCGTTCCGGTGGCAGGAGCCAAGGTCATAGTCGGAATGAGCGGCGCGTCGTCCGGTTGGCTGATGCAGTAGAGGCTGTAGTGGTTCGGTGCGTCGGAGCAAGGCACGGTCGCCCCCTCGTTGAGGTTCAACCAGACGGCGCCGCCGTTGGTGTCGCCGATCCAGGCCGTACCGGCACCACTCGTCCACGCCGCGCAGGTTTGCGACGCATTGCCATGCTGGCCGTTGGTGCGCGTACCGGTGAGAGCCGAGACCTGTGGAATGCCGCCGTCCTCCGCGTCGACGAAGTTTTGCAGAGGGTTCGACCAGAAGCCCGCGTAGTCGTCGGCCATCACGAAAAGCAGGCTAGGGTTCTTGACGATGCCGACGATGCTCAGGCGGTTCTTTGCCGACGACGTCGGATCGGACATCACGGCCTTCCAATTCGGTTCGTTCGCCACCTCCGGCGCCGCGGCAAGCCGCGCGGTCTCGTCGCAGATGAAGTCGGCTCTCCCGAGGCCGCTGGCCGGACCACCGGCGGGCGTGCCGGTGAGGTCACCGGTGTAGCCTTGCGCCGTCGCGAAGAGGATTTGTGACTTCGAAACTTTCGAGGGCTGGGTATCGGTGGCTTTGAGACGCCCTGCCAAGTCGGTGATGCAAACGCGGTAACCGAAGCTCGCGCCGGCGTCGTTCGTGAAGTCGAGGAAGGTGACAGGATCGGTATAGGGTGCTGTGTAAGTCTTGGCGACCTGTCCGTCGTTGCAGGCAATGTCAGGAACGCCGGCGACACTTTTCAAGCGGCGCACCTGGACCTGGGCGTAGTCGGCAATGTCGGCCGGAGTGTCTGGGAAATCGATGGTCACGCGGTTGGTGGCGACGGTCGCGGTCGCCAGCGATTCACCGGAGTCGACGATGAAGCCCGCGAGCGCCACGGGATCAGTGAGGTCGATCTTGATTCCCGACTTGCAGGTAGACTGCGGCCCTTCCTGACCCAGGACGTCGAAAGCCTTCACCATGAAACTGATGGTGTCACCGTCGCTTCCGGACGCCATGTAGTCGAGGCCGGCGACGGAGGGGACGGAAGTCGAAGCTCCGGCGCACGCCGCCTGCGTGAAGATCTCCAGCGTGTAGTCGCGCACACCCGAGCCGACGCCGTCGTCGGCCGCGCCCCAGACGAGGAACACGTTGGCATCGTCGTCGACCGTCGCCGCGCCGCCGCCGGCGGAATCCGCGGCGAGTTTCAGCGTGCCGGTCGCGGGTGCCGCCGGAGGCGTGCCGTCCCAGTTCAGCGAGAAGGTGTCGGATGCGGCATTCCCCGACGCATCGGTCGCCGTCAGGCGGATCGAATAGACGCCGCTGGCGGACGCAGAGACGTTGGTCGTCAAACTCGTCGGGGCCGAGAAGCTGACGGTTCCCGGGCCTGACGCCTTTTCCCAGAGGAACGTCATGGCCGCGTCGTCGGTCGCGGCGCCTGTGCGGGAGAACAAGGAATTGGTCAGGTCGTCGGCGCCGGCGTCGACCGTCGGAGCCGTCGTGTCGACCGGGCCCGTCGTGCCGCCGGTCGTGGTGCCGTCGGTCGTCGTGCCGCCGGCCGTCTGGCCGCCTTCGCCTTCCGTTCCGCCGTCGCCGGTTGCGGTTCCGCCGTCGGCCGGCTGCGCCTCGGCGGCCTCGGGATCGCTGACTTCGACGTGCACCCGGTCCCAGCGCCCGAAAACGCTGTCGCAGCCCAAGACGGCCCAGACGGAGACGAGCGACAAGAGGCGTACCAGACGCATGGAATTCCTCGAAAGAAAACGCACCCTTCTCCTTTTCGGCGGCACCCGGCGGGGCTTGAACCGGGGGGATAAGCCGTTGTTTTGACGCTTCTTTTAGACACCGAGGCGGATCTGTAGTAAAATGGAAGGTAACCCACCCGTCCTTTCGCAAATCCCTTAGAAAACAACCGCCGCAAATGATTTTTGGCAACCTGTCGCTCAGGTACAAATTTCTTCTGATTCTCGCGTTCGTGCTCGTCGCGGCGACAGTCTCGTATTTGGGTTTGGCCGTTCGCCTCTTCAACAC
>JAYVBB010000388.1:0-9925 GCA_043750715.1 Pseudomonadota bacterium
GAGCTCGGCAAGCACGTCATCGGCCTCGGCATGGTCGGCTCGACGTCGAACCTGCTCCGGGACAACTGCGACGAATTCATCTACTACGAGGATCTGACGAAAGACCCGGCCTTCGACATGGTCGAGAATCCGAAGATCCCCGAGGCTCGTCGCAAAGCTTACTCCCTGCTCATGCACGCCTTGGTAGCCCTCAAACGGGAGAAAAAGGAAGTTCTCCTTTCCTCCATGGTTAAGGACACGATGCAGCGCATCAAACCGTCCTTCAACGAAACTTTCCACAACGTCCGTTCGTTCACGGAATTCCTGCAACTGGCCGAGAAAGACGGGATCATCGAGCTGGGTCAGGACAAGAAGAGCGGGACGTTTACCGTGGCCAAGTTCGGCGCGGAGATGAAGCCATAGACTTCGACGTCCCCAATATCGTCGCCTCGATCGTATTTTCGCTGGTGGGCTTCGTGTACTTGAAGCGCGGCAAGAAGAACGTCGAGATGAAGTTCGCGATCTTCGGGATGCTACTCATCATCTTCGGCTATTTCACGCCGAACATCTGGTGGACCATCGGCATCGGCCTGCTACTTTGCTTCGGTCCGTTCCTACCGATGGGCCAAAAGCCGCAGTATTAGTCGATGCCGACTTCGCACCACGGCGCGGCCGTCAGCTGGAACGGCCGGTCGTCGCAGATGTTCTTCAGGTCGAACTGCCACGTACCCTGCGTCGGCCCGCGGTTGATGAACGGGTGCGCCATGATGTGGTCGCTGTAGTTCCGTGTGTTGACGTAGCGGTTCGGCATCCCTCGCGTCTCGGCAAACGGTGCGGTGACGTCGACTTCGAGGCAGCGGCTTTCGATCGCCGTCGCGAAGTGGCACTGAAGGCGCTTGACCGTGCCGACGCGCGGGACTTCGACTTCAAGGTGGCGCATCGAGGTGTCGCCTTGCTTGACGAAGCTGGTGGCCCCTTGCGCCAGGTCGTCGATGATCTCGTCGAAGGGCAGGATGTAGGACATGTACGTGCTGGAGCCCGAGCCCATGTCTTCCACGTAGATGAAGTTTTCCTCCAGCATTGCGAGAACGCGGCGGAGGCGGATGCTTTCTTGAGCTTCCTGGGCGATGTAGGCTTGGTACGCGTCGACGACGTCGACGGCCGCTTCACGTTGATCTTGAAGATGGCGATACATCTCGGCGTCGAACACCGACGAATTCGCTTCGACGTACTCTTGGCGAAGCGCTGCGAGTTGCACCTGGGCGACGACGAGTTTGGTCGTCGCTTCGCCGATCTGTTTGCCTAGTTCGGCAAGCTGCAGGCGGAGGTCGGCGTCGTCGCGCTCGGCGAGGCGGAGCTGGATTCGCGAGATCTGGTCGCGGAGGCCCGTGATGGTCGTGGTCTGGGAGGTGACTTCGGCGGACTTGGCGCGGATCTGGGCGGGGAGCTCGGGACGCTGCGGCGTGCCGCCGTCGCTGTTCAGGAGCTCGAGCAGCTTCAAGTCGATCTGGTCGACGCGGACGAACGATTCGGCGCCTAGGTCCGAGAGTTGTTCGGTATGGACGCCGAATTGCGTTTCGAGCTCGTGGTAAAACGCGGCGGTCGGCACGGCGACCGGCTGGACGTTGCAGCTCGCGTGGTCGTAGATCGTCGTGCTGTTCCGGCAGAATGCGCGATGGATCTGGTCGCTGGTGCGCCAGTAGAGCGAATGCTGGAAGGGCTGCGAGTAGTCGCTGGCGATCTCGTGCGTCGCAGAGGGCGAGGGCTGATTGCCGCAGGCGACGAGAGACAGGAAGAGGCCGACCAGGAAGAGGTTCTGCATCACGGAGCTCCTTTAGGAGCCCGGTTGCTAGCACGGGCCTAAACGAAAGTCAGCGCTTGGCGGCCTTCGCCTTGCGCGGCGAGGCCTTAGCCGTTTGCAGCGGGGCGGCGGTCGCCACCGCCAAAACGGCCAGCTGTTCTTCGCCGACCTCGCGCGAGGCGAGGCCCGCGGCGGTCGCTTCGATGTTCAGAATCAGCGAGCGGTGGCGCGGCGAGTTCCACCAGAGCCAGGCCATTGCCTGGACGTCTCTCGCCCGGACGCGGTCTTCGCCGATCAGGCGCAGCTTGGCGGTGTCGAGCAGCAGTCCCGCCGTCTTTTTCAGAAGCAGGCGGTCGTGCGAAAGGCTGCCGTCGACAGCGAGCAGGCCGGCCTGCTCGGTGAGCTCGGCTTTGAATTCGAGGGCCTTAAGGCCTTCCTTGAGGCGGATCCGGTTCACCCAGGCGGCGAGCAGGTCGGCGACCGGCATGGCCGGCGATTCGGCGAACACTTCCGCTTCCGGCACGCTGTCCCTCGGACCGTTGCCGGTCGGGTAGAGGTACCAGAGCGTCGGGCCGCGCCAGCGCGGGGCTTTGGGTTGGCAGGTCACGCCGATGACGCCGTCGCCCAGAGGACCCGTCGCCAAGCCGCCGGCGGCGATGCCCAAGGCCTTCGGTTGGCCGTCAGCGGCTCCCGCGAAGTCGGCGCGGTAGCTCTCGCACTGCGCCGCGAGCTCCGTCAAAGGCAATTTCACGCGGTGATTCTTGTCGGCGACCAAGGCTGCCGACGCCGGCATCGCCACGGCCCAGCCGCTGCCGTCCTTGCAGAGGCCTCCGGCGTAACCGCCGGCGCCGCGGAGTCGGGCGAGCGTCCGGGCTTTGCGCTCGATCTGTTCGGGGGTCACCTTCAACCCGCCGAGCGGGAAGACCCGCCGGCCCTCGATCTGGGAATCATAGACGGAAAGGGACCAGGCTTTACCTGGCTGATTGCCGAGCTTGCCGTCGCACACCGCCGCCGCGAACTCGGCCCCGAGGTCGCGCTTTTTCGCGACCGTCTTCCCGAAAACTGGAGAGGCCGTGAAAACCGCGAGAACGAGACCGGTGACGAAGAGTCTTTGCATCAAGCCTTGCCGTCGATGAGCTTGAAAATCGTGATGAGCTGCATGTTGGAGGTGCCTTCGTACAGTTTACCAATCTTGGCGTCGCGGTAGAACTTTTCCGCGGGGAATTCTTTGATGAATCCGTAACCGCCGTAAACCTCAAGAGCTTTCGAAGCCACTTCTTCGGCGATCTGCGACATCATGTATTTCGCCATCGCCGCTTCCTTGATGAACGGCAGGCCGGCGTCCTTGAGCCGCGCGGCGTTGTAGACGAGCAGCTTGCCCGACTCGATCTTGGTCGCGAGCTCGGCGAGCTGCATCTGGATGGCCTGGAACTCCCTCAGCTGCTTCCCGAACTGCTCGCGCTGGCGGGCATAGTTCATGGCGCCTTCGAGGGCGCCTTCGGCGAGGCCGAGCATCTGCGAGGCGATGCCGATGCGGCCTTCGTTCAACGTCTCGATCGCGATCTTGTAGCCCTTGCCCACTTCGCCGACGACGTTCGCCTTCGGCACCTTGACGTCGTCTAGGATCACTTCGCAGGTGCTCGAGGCGCGGATGCCGAGCTTCACTTCTTTCTTGCCGACCGAGAAGCCCTTCATGCCGCGTTCGACGATGAAGCAGGTGATGCCTTTGTAGCCGAGCTCCGGGTTCACGTTCGCGAACACGAGGAAGATGTTCGCTTCCATGGCGTTCGTGATGAAGATCTTTTTACCGCTGAGCCGGTAGCTGTCGCCTTCGTCGAAAGCGCGGGCTTTCATGGCGAACGCGTCGGAGCCGGAGTTGGCTTCCGTCAGACAGTAGGAGCCGACTTCCTTGCTCGCCAAGCGGGGGAAATACTTCTTCTGTTGGTCCTTGCTGCCCCAGCGCATGAAGATGTTGTTCACGAGCGTATTCTGCACGTCGCAGATCACGGAGACGGAAGGGTCGGTCTTCGCGAGCGCTTCGATCGCAAGAATCGCCATCATGAACGTGCCACCAGCGCCGCCCAAGTCCGCGGGCGCTTCGATCGCCATCAGTCCCATCTCGAACATCTCGGAGAGCACGCCGGGATCCAGCTGCTCCGCTTCGTCCATCTCGAGCACCTTGGGCCCGATGCGGGTCCGCGCGAATTTCTCGACCTCCGAGAAAAACATCTGCTCATCATCGGTAAGGGCCGTCAGAGGTCCCGGGGTGGCATGCGACATGTCCGCTCCAGCTGGAAAAGGTCTTTGGAGGGACAGTTTTAGCCTGATTTCCGCAGAGGGGTCACTAACATTAGTTATTAATAGATTGACGCAGATTCTAATAGAAAGTATATCAACGCCTCTCGTTTCGGGATCCCTCCCTTTCTCGCCCGGCGTCGCCCGAGGAGTTCGGTAACCATGCCAAGGCATTCGGTTTTCTGGAGTACGTTCCTCATCTTCGCGAGTTTCCAGCTCGCCTCCTGCGCCCAGCCGGGCGAAGCCACCAAGACGGACCGGGAAGACGCGGACGCTAGGGCCGCCGAGACCAAGGCGTGGTGGACGGGCCGCGTCGCGGGAGCCCTCGCCAACGGGCGGCCGACGCTAACCGACGCCGAGCTCGCTGACCTCGCGCAAAGACCCGAGGCCGAGATCATCGATGCGCTGATGGCTCGTCCCGAGTTCAAGGAGACGCTGATCTCCTTCAGCCTCGAGTACCTGGGTTTCCGCTCGGACAAGCTCAAGTATCCCGATGCTTCGCTCTTTTCACACCAGACTTCGCTGGCCCAGTTCCCGTCCGCGCTCGTCGCGGCGGATGCCGTTGCAGCCGACGGCGACTTCTTCCAGATCCTCGAGTTCAAGCAGCCGATGTACGCCTTGCCCCTCTCGCAGGATGCGCTCGTGACCGACGGGGTCTACGCGGGCCTTTCGGGCGCCGAGGCGCGTAAAGTCGCCTTCGAGCAGAACCGCCAGCTCCTGAAGACCTTGTTGGCCGATTTCGAGAAGAAACCGGACACGCCTTACTACGAAGTCTGTGAACAATTCTTCAATAAAGTCGACTTCAACACCTTCGTGAACCTAGGCCTTTCCTTCGACGTGTTCGGCGATCTGACGCTGCTGATCGGCCCGATTGGTGCCGTCTGCTCGTCGTTCCAGGAAGGGCGTCAGGTCGATGCCAAGGGGATGATCGCCGGGTCGATCAAGCACTGGGACGAGCTTGAGGTTTACCTGAATACCGACCTCGATCCGAGCGTCTACAAGGTGACCGATCGCGCGTCGCTGAAGCCCTATGATCTGGTGAAGCTCGGCCTCGCTACCGAGGAGACGCGCGCGCAGGCCGAAGCCAAGTTCGGTGCGATGTGGTTTTGGAAGGCGATGGTCAACTCGTCGACCAACTTCAACAGAAAGCGTGCATCTTACGTGCTGAAGCGCTTTTTCTGCGACGATCTGACGCCCATCGCCGTCGAGACGCCGATGGCGCACGCCGAAGGCAAGCACGCGACCGATCCGAGCTGCCAAGCCTGTCACTACAAACTCGATCCGATGGCGGGCTTCTTCCGCTTCAACGGCTCAGGAGGCAAGGACTTCGGAGCGCAGGAACAGCTGACTTTCGACGACGGCGCGCTGGTTGACATGAAAGAGTACCTGAAGAGCTGGCAACGTCCGGACGGCACGCTCGACGTGGGATACATCCGCTCCGTGAACGACGAGTCGCTCAATGACCGCAGCGCCAGCCCTTCCAATCCCAAGGTCGAAGATCTGTTCGCGATCGTGAAGACGGCACCCGAGGCGCGGCAATGCCTCGTCAAGACGATGATGAAGTACTTCCTGGGCGAAAGCGTCGCGCTCGACGCCGGTTATCTCGAGTACATGAGCGGCGAGTTCAACAAGGACGCGGACCAATTCGGCTCAGGCGTGGCGCTCAAATCGACCATGAAGAAATTCCTGGTGAGCAACAGCTTCCGCGAGACGAACCCGGTCGCCGACGCGTGCTACGACTACGCGCCAGGCGTCGACCCGGCCGGCTTGCCCCCGTGCAAAGTCGCCCGGATCCTGGAGAAGAATTGCGCCAGCTGTCACAACGCGGCGAGCGCGCAGGGCGGCCTCGACCTTTCCTCGTGGAAGGACCAAGGCGGCGGCGTCATGGGCTTCACCAACGAAGGCGCGGCGGCGAAGGACACCCTCCAAGCCATCTACGACCGACTCAGTGCCACTGACGAAGGCGTCCGCATGCCGCTGAAGCAGCACATGGCGCCGGTCGAGCGCGAAGAGCTCTATCTTTGGATCAGCGACCAGCTGGCCGCGAAGGAGGCGACGCCGTGAACCTAGCCAATGTCATGATCGCCGCCCTGCTCGTGTCGGCCTGCTCGGGAAATCCCCTGAAGAAGAAGTCCGACGCTCCGGAAAACGACGGCCCGGAAACCGACGAAGACCTCTCGGGTCTGCAGGCGAACCGTTACCGCGGCTACGACGCCGTGAACTACGCCGTCAGCCAGCGCCTGTTCCAGGACGAGAAGTTCAAGCTCGCCTATTACATCGAAGACACCGACGGCCTGGGCATCTTCGCGGCGTTCGTGACGACCCTGAAAGACCTGCTCGGGTCACGCTTCGGCACGGGCCTTCTCTCGGGCTTCCGCAGCGGCTCGCCGAACTCCGTCAACGCCACCCTTTGGGCCCTGGCCTTCGGCGGCCTGTCCAACGACGTCAAAGGCATCTGCCAGGCGGAGGGCGGTAAGATCGGTCCGTTCGAATCGAAGGAATCGTTCCGCAACGCCGCGCTCGCTTTGTGCGCGTGGCCTCTGGCGCCCAACGAGCGCCGGCCGGCGCTCGAAGCCTACTGGCGCGAGATGATCCAGCTCGACGCTCCGTCCGAAGAGCGCGCCGCCTGGCTCGCCTTCGCGGAATCGAACGACATGCTGACGCTGCCGGCGGATCAGGTGCTTTACAACCTGACGTTCGCGGCGTTCTACAACCCCCACTTCCTGATCGCGAAGTAAGAGAGGCGACTCCGATGCAACACGAATTCAATCGTCGCGGTTTCGTCAAAGCGGGCGCCATCGGCGCCGGCACGCTCTTCCTGAAGCCGACCCTTGGCGGCGCACAGGAAGCCGACGCGCCGAAAGACCATTTCTTCCTGAATCTGGTCTACCAAGGCGGCCTCGACAGCCGTTACTTCTTCGACGCCCGCCCACGCGCCCTCACCGACGCCAAGCTCCAGGTCAACTACTGGCCGGACGAGGCCGTCTCGATGAAGGGCGCGAACGGCACCGAAACCTGGCGCTCGACGATCACGGAACCTCTGATGGCGCATCAGGGCGACTTCACCGTCCTCAACGGCGTCCACATGATCGTGACCTTCGACGGCCATCCGCAGAACGTGAACTACCTGTTCACGGGCTCGGCCTTCGGCGGGGAGTCATTCCTGCCGCACCTGAACACCGTCAAGCCTCTCGCCATGGACGTGATCGAAACCGGCGGCTTCAGCCAGGCCGAGATCACCAACTCCGACGGCTCGATTCCGCTGACCGCGCAATCGGCGTCGCAGTTCGCCCAGCGTCTCGCCACGGCTCCCGACCTCTCGGCCGAGTCGCCGCTCGGCCGCTTCGTCGAAGGGCGCATGAAGATGCTCGGCAAGGGTAAGGGCGGCTTCAACAACGCCTCGAAGAAACTCCTCGCCGCGCATCGGGCCAGCCCGGGGCTCATCGCGAAGGTCAAAGGACTCAACTTCGAAGGCGTCGACGTGGAAGCCAACGGCGAGTCGATCCTGACCAGCATGGCGTTGATCCGCGAAGTCTTCAAAGCCGGCATCGCGACGGGCGCCACCTGGGTCTTCGGCGCCGGCCAGAACCCGCCGAACATCGACACCCACGACGGCACGAGCGCGCAGGCCATGCCCGCCGTCGCGCAAACCATCGCGACCGACATCGCTTCGGTGTTCAAGTTCCTGAAAGAAACGCCGTTCGACGACACGCGCTCGCTGTTCGACGTGACGACGATCTTCGTCAGCTCCGAGTTCTCGCGCTCGATGCGCGGCTTCGGCGAATTCGCCACCGCGGGCAACGACCACAATCCGCTGACGAACAGCTTCCTGATCGGCGGCAAGGGCATTCAGGGCGGCAACGTCATCGGCCAGTCCAACTTCCGCAGCGTCGCCGAAGTCGCGGCGGGGCCCCAGGGCGCCCACAAGGCGCTCGACTCCATGGGCGTCAAGGCGATGGGCAAATCGTTCGACTACGTCACGGGTACGACGTCTGACGCAATGCCGGACGTTTACAAGGCGGACGACTTCCTGTCGGTCAACGCGCTGGTCAACACGATCTACACGTTGTTCGGCGTCGACGAGAAACACTTTCGGACCAACGAACGCAGCGGCCCGAAGACTCCGGTGATTCAGGGACTTCTCGCCTAGACTTCGGGACGGACCCGCGGGTGCGACGTGGAGGGACTGCCCTTCAGCATCGCGCCCATGGCTTCGCGCGTGTCGTCCTCGAGCTCGTCGAGCTGGCGCATCGCGACGTGGAATTTGTCGAGAGCGCGGTTGCTCGGCACCGCCTCCGGGTCTTCCATGCGGGAGAAGATCACCGACTTGCAGATCGAAAGGAGGCCTTCGGTGCGCCGCTCTATGCGGCGCTCCATGCCCGCGATCTTCTTTTCCATGACTTGGGCGTTGAGCGGCGCTGCCGCCGATTTCACGTAACCGCCGAGGGCCTTGACGCCCGGACCGTTCAGGGCGTCTTCGGCGTTCTTCCCGAGCCGGCTCGCCATGCTGAGGGACGCCGAGCGGTTGGCGTCGGCGACGCCTAGCTGCTCGTAACGGGTCACCAGCGATTTCCGGCGTTCTTTGAGTTTCGTCAGGGAGTCGGAGAGATACTTCTCCGTCTTCGACAGGTTGTCCTGGCGGATCGACAGGGCGACGAGGTCGTCGGCGTCGAGCTCGCTGACGCTCCTGCCGCTTTCGCCGAGGGCGCGCGTCATGATGAGCTTTACCCAAAGGCCTCTGCTGAGCAGCTTCGAGCGGAGCTGATGGAACTTCTCGGCGCGGTCGATGAAGACTTCAGTCCAGTGAACCATGGTGCGCTCACGGGGGAGCAGCATCATTTCGCGGCCGGCGAGCTTCTTCAACTTGGCGAAGTTCCGCTCGACGTTCAGCTGCGACTGGATGATGGATACTTTGCGCGCGATCATGCCGCGGTTGCCCGCGACCCGTTTCTTGCCTTGCGAGTCTTTCAGCGTCTCGATCTCTTTGGCGACGATCGCCAGCTCTTGATCCCATTCGGTGAGACTCACGGCCTCTCCTTTCCGAGCAGGTCCTTGGCTTTGCCGAGCGATTTCAGGTCGGCGGAAGCGACGCCGTTCTGCAGGACTTCCTGCCAGTACTGCTCGGCGAGGTTGCGGCGCTTTTTGGCGCGGACGACGCGGCGGCCGAGCGTCGAGCCGGTTTCGGCGACGGCGCGCGCCGTCGCGAGCGGGGTCGGGGGAAGGTGCGTCTCGTTCTTGTTCTTGAGCGCGTCTTCCTGCTGGTTCAGCCAGGCCGACATCGCCTGGGTACGGGCTTCCTCTTTTTTCACGGACGCCTTGAGGCGCGCAACGCGGGCGATCGTGCCGTCCAGCTGATGAAAGAGCGCCATCAGAGCTTCGACCGTGGAGCGGGCATTTTGCTTGCCCACGCCGCCCTTCATTTTGCCGACCAGCTTGTCGATGTGGTGTGACATCGCGGTCGCGGCGTCTGCGAGCGTTTCCATGCGCTTCTCGAACGACTGGATCATCTTGCGCATCTTCGAGAGGCGTAGAATGATGCTCAGCGGATTCGTGGAGCCCGAGACGGCGTCGCCGAGCCACCGGTAGACTTGTCCCGACTGCAACTCGAGCATGCGGAGCTCGATTTCTTTCTCGACGAGGAAGCGCTCGCAGACTTCGCGTTCGGTCGGCGTGCAATCGTCGAGAATCGGCAAACCGATGTCGGCCGACGTCAATTTCCCGGGGTTTTCCACCATGCAGAGCTTGCGCAGTCCGGCGAGCGCTTCGTGAACCTGCTTCAACTTTTTGACGCGCTGCGTGAAGACACGGGTCGACATGGCGCCGGCGCGGGCCTGGTCTTTCAGGTCTGCT
>JAYVBB010000389.1:0-1992 GCA_043750715.1 Pseudomonadota bacterium
GCGACCGGCCGGTCCCGTCGCCACCAAATTCAGGGAGTCGAGGCCCTTCGCGACGTCGGCCTGGTCGCTGGTCAAGCCGATGGCGAACTCTTTCGTCATCAGGATCTTGTCTTTGGTGCCAGGCGGGAAGAACGAGACGCCGGCCTGGAGGTGGCTTTGAAAGTGCGGGCAGACTTTCGGCTCGGCGACGGGATCGACGGAGATCGCCGCAACCTGCGCCTGGGACGAGCCGTTGCTGAGCGTACCCGCGAAGTTGATCCGTCCCGAGACCGCGTGCACGCCAGGAACCGCTTCGAGGCGGGCCCGGAGCTGGTCGTCGAAGGCGAAGTTCAGGTGGAGAAGGCGGCCGGCTTTGGCCTGCTCGCCGTAGCCTTTTTTGTGAATCTGGATGGCGCCGAGGCGGGCCTCGACGAAGCCTTCCATCAGCATGTTCATGACGCCGCGGTTCACGGCGTCCAGGAAGACCAGCATCGACGCCCCGACGGCAATCGCGCTGAAAGTGAACAGCGTCCGCCGGACGTTGCGTTTGAGGTTGCGGTATGCGATGGGAAGGAGCTTCATCATACGGTTTGCAGCGCCTCCACCGGAGCCATGCTGGCGGCGCGGCGCGCCGGCAGGAGACTAGCCAAAGCCAGACCGATCAAGGCGAGGACCGAGCACTTCACCATGTAGAGTGGCTCGAACTGGAAGTAGATTTTGAGCGGCAGCGTCGTGCCGCCGATTCCGGCGTGCATCTCGAAGGCGCTGCGCGCAAAGTAGCCGACGGTCAGTCCGCCGAGCAGCATGCCGACGACTGCCGACACGACGGCAATCATGACGCCTTCCGTCACGAACAACTCGATGACTTGGCGGTCGCGCATGCCGACGGCCATCATCGTGCCGATCTCGCGCGTTCTCTCCATCACGGTCATCATCATCGTGTTGATGGAGCCCAGGGCGCAGACGATGAAGAAGATGATGACGCCGATCAGGAAACCGACGTTCTCGATCGTGAAGTTCTGCTTGATCAGCGGGATCTTTTCGTCCCAGCGGAAGACTTCGTAGCCGTCGCCCAAGGCCTTACGGAGATCGCCCTGGATCCGTTCGCAGTCGTCCGCCTCGGCGATGTTGATGGTGTACTCCGTGACCTGGCCTTCGAGGCCGAGCATATTCTGCGCGGTCAGGAGCGGCATCATGGCGAAGGGGCGGTCGCCCGCGAAGACGTCGTGATAAGTCCCGACGGGCACCACGAGCTTGCCCTTCACCACGCCGTCGGCGTCATAGGTGATCAGGGCAGGAGTATGCTCGGGATCGAGCGGCACGTTCTGCTTCGACAGGTCGATCTTGAGGTTCTGGGCGATCGTCCGGTGGAGCACGATCTCGGGGGCGTCCTCCGACGCGAGCATCCGGCCTTCATGGATTTGATCCGCCGGTAGCGGCAAGGCTTCGCGGACGTTCCGCGGATCGACGGCGAAGATCAGGAACTGGCTCTGGAGGGCGGACGCGTCCGGCATCGACAGCGCGCCGCCGAAGACCAGCCGCGGCGTGATGCCGGTGACGCCGGGTACGGCGCGGACTTTGGCTTTCAGATCTGGAGTGTCGGCGAAGGTGAAACGGAGCGCGCGGGCGTCCGAGTTTTTGGCGTAGTCTTTTTTGTGCACTTGCAGATAACCGGTCTCGCCGTGCGCGAGGTTGTGCAGGATCGCGACGTGCAGCGACTCCAGGAAGCTGTGAACGGACACCATCACCCAGAGCGCCACCGCGACCGCCGAGGCCGCAAGCAGCGTGCGGCTCCGGTTGCGAAGAAGGTTCCTTGCGGCGATGCGGACGAGCATGGCGTTGACCTCTGAGGGACGGGCTGCAAACCCGGCGCCAGGCGCCAGGACCCGTCTTCTTTTCGGTAAGTGTTGGGAAAAGTTGGCCCGGCGGGCGTTGGGCGACGTCCACGGATTCGCTGATATTATTGTAATATCGAAATCTTAAACCATGCGCGGCCGTTAGACCCCCGGGCCT
>JAYVBB010000390.1:0-2077 GCA_043750715.1 Pseudomonadota bacterium
CCGAGGACGATCTGGGTCGCGGTCACGGGCGACGTCTGGAGGAGCCGGATCGTCTGATTCCGCCGCTCTTCCGAGAACGACGACATCGTCACGGCAGGGATGATCAGGATCAGGATGAAGTGCAGATTGTAGAAAAGGGCGCGGAGTAGCTGCTCCAGCGTCGGCGCTTCACCTCCGAACATCGGGGCCCGCTGCGTCATCTCGACGAACGTGGCGACGAAGTTCTGGAAGAAGAAGCCCATGAAGCCAAGGAAGAAGAAAAAGATCGCCGCGCCTTTCGGGGAGGCGAAGTAGGAGCGCAGGTCGCGCCAGGCAATCGTCATTACGGGTGACATCGGGTGTGATCCTCCAGCCGCAGGGCTTAGTGAGTGAGTTTGAAGAAGACTTCTTCGAGCGTCTTCTGTTTGGCCGAGAGCTCTCGCAGGCCGTAGCCGCCGTCGACGACTTTCTTCACGACGTCGTCGAGCACGGTCTCGCTGGACGACTTGCTCAGGCCGAACTCGATCTCGTTGGTCTTTTCGTCGGTGACCCGTGGATTGATCACTCCGCCGGAAGCGACGAGGCTCGACGTGAGACGGGCGGCGTCCTTGCCGACCCGCAGCTTGTAGATCCGGCCGGTCTGCATGTGGTCGACGAGCTCGGCGTAGCTGCCCTGCTGCACGATCTGGCCCTGATGGATGATGATGATGTGATCGCAGGTGTTCTGCACTTCCGAGAGGATGTGCGAGCTCAGGATGATCGTGTGCTGGCCGGCGAGCGAACGGATCAGCTCGCGGATGTGGACGATCTGGTTCGGGTCGAGGCCTTCCGTCGGCTCGTCGAGCACCAGCACGTCGGGGTCGTGCACGATTGCCTGCGCCAGGGCCACGCGCTGGCGGTAGCCTTTGGAAAGGTTGCCGACGAGGCGCTCCTGGACGTCGCCGAGCGACAGCCGCTCGATGGTGCCGGAAACGCGCTCTTTCATACGCTGCTTCTCGACTTTATGCAGGCGAGCGGCATACGTGATGAAATCGATGACGCGCATTTCTCCATGCAGCGGCGGCACGTCGGGGAGATATCCCAGGCGACGCTTGGCCTCGAGCGGGTTCTCGGTGATGTCGAACCCCGCGATCTTCGCGACGCCGCCGTCGGCGCCGATGCAGCCGCACATGATGTCCATGGTCGTAGTCTTGCCCGCGCCGTTGGCGCCGAGAAAGCCGACGATCTGGCCTTTCGGTACTGTGAACGTGACGTCCGCAAGAGCCTGGACGCTGCCATAACGCTTCGAAAGCCCTGACACCTCGATCATCGAGCCTCTCCTTCAGCTAGTTTCTGGCGCGAAACGCGTCAGAAACTATCCTGAGCGTAGCGAAGGATCTCGTTTGTTCATAGACTTAGCGTCGAGATCCCTCGGCGCTTTGCGCCTCTGGATAGTTCCTGGCGCGACACGCGCCAGGAACTAGATAGCTGCCCATATTAGTCCCACCATGCCCCTAGTCAAGGTAGTTCCGGGATGCTAACTTCCTGTTATCGTTTACTTAGGATCGTTGTGATGGGCCTGAACTCCCTAATTGTCGCGCTGAGCCTCGCGGCGCCCCTGCCTAGCTTCCGCGATGTGGCGCTCGAGGACCGCTGCGTGGCGCTGGCGCAGTTCGTCGCCACCTTCGAAGCCGCGGAAAAAACCTACCGCCCGGGCGGGTGCGGCGAGGGCAACGGCCTCGGCGGCGCGCTCTACACCTTCGACTTCAAGCTCGGCGAAAAGGCCGAAGACCACCGCCTGACGATCGCCTTCGAAGCCGACGGCCCGGTGAAGGTCGGAACCAAGCCTCCGCTCGACCAACTGGAGCAGGCGGTCGCGAAGTGGGCCGGAGCCAAGCCGGCAGCGCTCACGATTTACGGCAAGACCTACGACGGGTTCGTGAAGGGCGTTCTAGCCTACCAGGGATACTTCCCGGCCCTGAAGGGCGACAAAGCCACGACCTTGAAGTTCCAGCTCGTTCCCGACGCCGACGCGAAGGAAGGCAAAGTCCGCTTCGACGCCAAGGTCGATCCCGACTTCCTGAAGTGCTTTTCATGCGAAGACGCGAGGTGCCTCAAT
>JAYVBB010000391.1:0-2019 GCA_043750715.1 Pseudomonadota bacterium
GATGCGGCACCTTGGTTCTTTTACGATTCCGGAGACGGGCCGCTGGTTGGCATGGCCGTCCGTCCGGGGCGACGGCCTGCTCGATCCGCCGCGTCTCTATGACCTCGGCCTGGCGCTGTCGCTTTTGGAAGCAGACGACCCAAAGGCCCACAGCCTCGTCGCGATGTCGCGATTCTACCGGCATGACGGGGGTCAATACATCGTCCGGCCCGGCGAACCGAGAGTCATCAATGAATACGAAAACACCTGGCTCTTTGGGCTGGGCGCGTTTCTTCAAAAACAAGCCAAAACGCAGAAGGCTCCGACGCGGGAAGTCCCGTCGACCTCGAGGACGTCCAGGGTCGTCGTGCCTTTCGTCAAATTTCAGCACCGGACCTTGAACTATAAATTGAGCCTGGACACCGATTGGATCACGAGCCGGTTGGTCGATCCGTCGGGAAGCTTTCTGGAACTCCCGCGCGGCCTCATTCCGCTTAAGGTGTTGGACCTCGGTCGGTCGATGAAGTTCGTGGTCGCTCGAGAGGCCTTCACCTCGAAGTTGAAGATGTTGGTCGTAATGGGACTCGGAGCCAGCAAAACGCTCCGAGCCGACGCTTTGGAAGGCATGTTGTTTCGCCAGGCTGCGACGTTCGAAAACACCGTCGTAGTCGTGCTCTACGACCCCGAGCGGCTCGTCAACGTCGTACGCCGGTTCCGCCTGGGGTCGAATCCGGCTAGTCCCGAGCTCGACAAAGAGTACGAGAAGATTCTGTCGTTGCGTGACCCCCTGGGCTACGAACATCAGCCGCGCCTTTTGACGGTTGAAGGCAAGAAGGAGCTGTTGATCGCGGGCGGTGCGGCCGTTGCGAGGTATACGTCGGAAAAATTCGAAACGACGTATTTGGCGCCGTCCTCTCGAATCATCGAGATCGCCGAGTCAGGCTCAACGGTCTACGCGCTGGTTCAGCATCCTGGAAACCAATCGTTTCAGTATTCCATGTACGACTTGGGTACTGCCAAGGAGCTATACAAGCTGGACGGCGACGGAGTGCCCTACGACCTTCGCGTCGAAGCAGACCATCCCGTTCTTTCGTTCGCCAAAACCAGTGCTGAGATGGTCGAAGTCTTGCGGCGGGATCTTGAGAGCGCGGCGTCTTCGGGAGTGATGAGCCTCGGCATCGACAACGCCGAAGGCGAGGTCGTCTGGTCTCAGTCCTACGTCCTGGCTGGCATGCTTGATTTTCTGACGAAAATCGCGCCCCGCCTGTCCGGACCTTCCGTCGATCGGTTCGTGGCCGACGTAGCGGATCGCCTCGATACAGAGCTAGCGCTGCTAGATCAATTGCTTCAGTCGCCACGAGCGCTCTCGAGCCGGGTGTTTTCCGTGGGAAGGGTCCCTGAGACCTTCGCCGTGCAGACGGGAAAGATGCTCCTTTTGCTCAAACGGATGAGGGCAGAAACCAAACTGACGGGGTTGTCGCGCGATACCCTGAAAGCCTTCGCGGAAACGACGACAAATTTGACGAACCACATGGAACACTTGGCGACTTCGCGGGGTTCGATCGACGGCTTGGCGATGGGTCGCAGTTATCTGAAGTGGGAACGCGGCAAACCTTTCAAGTACGATGGCACCGGAATTCCCTACAACCACCAGAATTGCTGGGCCGCTGGCGTGTTGCTCGACAGCGACGTCATGAAAATCGACGAGCGGACGAGACAAGCCGCACTGCAGATTTCCCGCCAGGTGATAGACGACGAAGGCTTCGTCGGACTTACCCCTCGCCACATGGTGCCGAGCTGGCTTAGCCCCGATCCTTCCAAGTACTACTCCTGGCTCTATTGGTGGGGACCGGGCAAGACGGGCTGGACGCGGGAGATGGGCGTCTCGGTGAACACGCCGGAGTGGAAGGGTGACGGCGAAAACTTCGCTTTGGCTCGTTACCGGACTTTCGACGTCATTGCGGCGCTCGTGGCAGGTCCAAGCCTCCCCGAAACCGTGAATCTGCCGCTTCTCCTTTACTTCAACGAGGCCGTCGAGCG
>JAYVBB010000392.1:0-6397 GCA_043750715.1 Pseudomonadota bacterium
CGCAGCTCCTTTTGCAACCTGGGGGCCGAATAAACCAGAGGCATAAGTCAATGATTTATCAAGGCATTAGTAAAATTTGGCTGGTCCCCGAAAGTGTCGAAGAACTCGACAACCTAAGGCAATCAGTTCAGCGGTCGATGGACCTTCATAACGAATTTCTAGGAGCTTCCATGACTTCCGCCTTGGGCCGCGCCTTCTAGACGTTCGCCTTGCCGCTGCTGCTGACCTTGGGAGGTTGCAGCAAGGAAGTGAAAGACAAGTTGAAGGAAGCCGTGGGCACCATGCAGTTCCACGGTACGGTTTCGCGTGCGGGCTCACCTGAGCCGATCGAAGGCGCGACCGTCAACCTGATCCCGCTGGTCGACGCCGAGGCGATCAAGTCGCTGGTCGAGTACCGCAAGATTCCGGACGGCAAAGGCGCCCAAAAGGATCAGGTACGCATCAAGTTCGACGCCGTGCAGGCCTACGTCGACGCGCACACGGATGTCGTGAAAGCGACCACCGACGCGCAAGGCAAATGGACCACCGAAGCGCCGACGAACGTCTATCTCGTCTATACCTTCGGCCCGGGCGGCACGCCCGGATCGACGGGCACCGCTTACGGCCCGCACTTTTGGGGAATCAACGCCGAGACCGGCGAGCTGACCGTCGACAGCCTGATCGGCAAGGATCTGAAGCTCGCGCAAGCCAACGACAAGATCCAGCTCGCGGGCGGCCCCGTGCCGCCGGCGGCGCCTCCGGCCGCGACGCCGCTGCCGAAGACCGACGTCACGCCTCCGGCCGCACCCGCGACCGTGGAAACGCTGCAACCGGAACCCAAAGCGGGTGATCCCGCGCTGCCTCCCGGCAACATCATGCCGCCGACGCCGTCGAAGTTCTGGACCTCGATCAAGCTGGCGTACGAAGGCGGCTCGATCGGCACCGGCAGCGCACTCGAAACCAAAGCGGCCCCTCTCGTCACCGACCAGCGCTATCTCGAGCTCACGGCCGAGCTCGCGGCCGGCCAGGAAGACCCGGTTTACCTCGTGATCCAAAAAGGCTTCGACTCGACCTACGTCGCGAACTGCGCCTCGACCGTCACGTCGTCCACCACCCGCGTCTATCCCGTAACGGTCAACGGCACCACGGTCACCTACCAGCTCGTCCCGCCGGGTCCGTTCTACAAGCTCTACCTCGCCAAATCGGCGCCGCAAGCCGCCGACGGCCAGGCCCCGACCGCGCCGGTCGACGCGAGCGAAGTGCTGACGGTCGGCGAGCGGACCTGCGAGAACGCCCTGCCTAAACGTCCTTTCCTCGCCACCCTTTCCTGGGACAACAAGGGCGATATCGACCTGCACGTGTCGAAGTTCGACGCCGCGAAGGTGAAAGCCGCGTTGACGGGCGATGCGATCGGCGAAGCCCTGATCGACACGGTTTACTACTCGCATCGCGAGGGTGACACCGTCTCCCTCGACGTCGACAACACCTATGCCTACGGCCCGGAAAACAACGGCGAGGCCGAGACGGTCACCGACATTTCCAAGTATTGCTACATGGTGCGGGTCAACTACTACTCCGGTTCCGGAGAGATCACAGCCAACGTCGACGTCTCGATGGTGACGACGGAAGGCGGCAAGAAGGTGGTCAAACAGCTGCCGACGAAGGTGAAGCTCGCCGAGTCCGGCGACTGGAAGACGATCGGCGCCTTCGGCCCGAACGAGTGCCAGAAGCTGCTCAACCCCCCGTCGACGCCTGAGAACCTCATCTCCTACCCGCCCCTTTCGTCCTGCACGATTTCGGACAGCTGCGCACTCATGGGCGACCAACCCAAGAAGCTCAAAGCCACCGTCACCCTCGAGAAGGCCAGCTTCGCGTCGGGCGAGCCGATCAAAGTTCAGTACTCTGCGATGCCCGGCCTTTCTGGCGACTGGATTACCATCGTTCCCAAGGGTCAGACGGACGCCAGCTGGTGCTCCTGGCAGTGGTCGTCCGACACCTCAGGTACCCAATGGTACGGGGGGGTTCCGCCCGGCGACTATGAAGTGCGTATGTACTACGGCTGGTCCGGAGGCCAGTGCGAGGTCATCGGCCGGCAGCCCTTTACCGTCACCCCTTGAATGGCCAAATAGGGTTCCAACCTGATATCCTTAGGGAAACCCTATTGCAGCTTTCGAGGTGAACTTTGGCTTGGCGCTGTCTGCGACTCCTGTTGGCGGTAGTTGTTTCCGTCTCCGGTCTAACAGTAACGAACGCATTCGCCGCCGAAGCCGGCCCAGTCATCGCGCAAGCAGATGGCTCGGCTCAGCTCGCGCAGGAAACGAAGAAGAAGCGCAAGAAGGGCAAAAAGAACAAGCGCAAGAAGGGCGGCGAAGACGCCGAAGCTCCCGCGGAAGGTGACGCCGCTGGCGGCACCAACCTCCACGCGAAGCAGGAAGGCGTCGAGACGCCGTACAAGTGGCAGGTGTCGCTTCTTTCCGACTTCGTGGTCAACAACGAAACGACAGGCGAAGCCAAGACCGGAACCGCCGACTACAGCCTGGCCGGCAAGGCCGGTTACATCATCGCCTCTTCGATCATCCTGGGACTGGGCCTCGACTACTACGAGAGCAGCTTCAAGACTGAAGAAGACACCAACACGTCGAGCGAGTACCTGATTCGCTTCTTCGGCGATTACGTCTTCGGCGACCTGGACAAGGACGACATGCTGTTCTTCGTCGAGCTCGGTCTCGGCATTGGCAGTTCCAAGAGCAAAGTCGGAGAAGTTTCCAGTAAGGGCAGCAGCTCCCAGTTCGGCCTCGGCTTGGGAATTCACTACTTCATCGATTCGAACGTCGCCTTCACGGGCCAGTTCTCTTATGACACCGGCTCGCGCAAGGTCGACGGTCAGGACGACCCGACGAAATTCACGTCGATGCACCTGATGCGGCTTGGCTTCTCCCTCTTCATCTAAAAGAATTTAGAACTTAATTAGGAGCAAACACATGAAGACCAAGGTTCTATTCGTCGCGATCTTCGCCTTTGCGGCGCTCTACGTCATGCGCTGCACCGGAGCCGTCGCACCGAAGCAGGAAGGCACGTCCGCCGGCAAAGCGGTAGAGGACACCGATACGTCGACCGCCACGAACACGAAGAAAACCACAACCGACACGACTACGTCGTCCAACACGACCACGGACACCACCAGCAACACCGCAACCAATACCGACACCGGGGCCGCAGCCCTCGGCGAAGTCACCACGACGACCAACGAGCTCGGGTTCACGCCGGTCTCGGCCTTAGCGCAGTACACGACGACGCCGGCCAAGAGCCTGTCGATCATCATTTCGGACTACCCGTATACGGAAGACTCGCTCAAAGTCGTGAAGAGCTACGAGTGCAAGAAGTGCAGCGGCGCCGACGATCCGAACTGCAAGACCGCCGAGACGCCGAAGCAGCTGTCTATCAGCTTTGGGGTGACTGGGACCTTGGTGACGGCCGACGCCTTCCCGAACGCCGACGAGATTACGATGACCGGCATGACCGACGGCACCGGCGCGAGTACTTTCTTCGGCACGAACTTCGACAACGCGGGCACGATCACGTTCCAGGCTGACGGCCGCCCCGCCGCCGCGACCGACGACTTCGATTTCGACATCGACCTGACCCTGAAGGACGGCAAGAAGTTCGTCGGCACGGTCAAAGGCAAAATCATCGCGTTCCCGGCGCAGACTGCCACGGCACCCACGTGCGCGTCGGATGAATACATCTCCGCCACGTTCGAATAGACGTCCGGGTCAGAACAATGTCGGCTGATCGTTCGCGAAGAGGGGCTTGATCACGGGCACCGTGCTCCCAAGCTCCTCGACGTAGCGTTTAGCGTACGGCCCGAAGAAATAAAGCTCCCTCGGGTTGACCGCCGTGATGATCTCGCGGATCTCAGGCCCGTCGCAGGTCGACGCGATGTGGATCCGTGCGACGATCTGGCGCGCGACGGCCGAGGTCGGCGAGACCTCCGCCGTGCTCTCGACGTAGATCACGGGGCCGTCCGGGAGCGTCGCCCGCATGGAGGCGCCCTTGCGGCCCGGGAGCGGGAAGAGCGACACCTTTTGCTTCAGGTGCTTCGGCGAGAACCGGCTGTAGGTGCCTAGTTTCGAGCCATATGCTTCATAGACGTTGTTCACCTTGAAGATCGACTCATGGCAGGCCACCGGCACGTCATGATCACAAAGCAGCTTGGTGATTTCCTGGGCGGTGGCTACCGGCTCGCACACGATGGTGGGATAAAGGCCCTGCGCCATGAGATCGTGCACGACCTCGAGCAGGCGGTCTTTTTCCTTCTTCCGGTTGGGCATCGCCTGGTGCGGATCCGGATGGTAGGCGCCGAGCACCAGGGTGTTCGCGCGTTTCAGCTGCATCTGGCGGACGGTCGGGATCCGGTGCGGTTGCAGTTGAGGTGCGTAAAGAAGACGCGCCTTGTCCGTCTCGACGTAGAGTGACGCGCCTCCGAGCACGCAGCCCGACGGCAGGAGCTCCATCTTCAGGCGGCCGATCGAAAACGGGCGATTGTACTGGCAGATGAGAGCGTTCGGTTTCTTCCGGTACGCTTCGAGGATCTTGATCGTTTCTTCGGTGGCGATGACTTGCGGGACTTTGGGATGGAACGTCGTCGTCGCGGAAGAAAGAAAGGAGAGGTCGCCGGAGTCTTGGGAATCAAACCAAAGAATGGAGTCGGCCAAGTGCAAACCGTCATCGGTCTGTTTGACGTGCAGCGATCCTGCTTTTGCTCCGATTCTTCGAGTCACCCGTGTTCACTCCGGGTCGTGGGCGCAAGTGCCCAACCAGGCTTATATTAGACCCAGGAAGAACGGTCAATGCCGCGATACTGCTGAAATATTTTATGTAGGTCCGGCGTCAGTAGCCGGTGTGGCCGAAGTTCCGGCGATCCTGGTATTTCGAGTGGTAAACCATGCGCCAATAGAAGTCGTCGAAGGGCGTGATGCCTTCGATGGAGCCGTGGTTCACGGCCTTGTACAGCTTCAGGTAGTCTTTGTACCGCTTGGCGATCTGGTCAAAGATTACCCTTTGATTCTCATAAGCTATGCCCATGACTATCCCCTAAGCTTGGCTGTCTCTTGCCTGTAATCGGAGACTTTGGCGAAAACTTTAGGAATTTTTGGGGAAAACACTATTGACGGGTCTGCTATGCTAGCAGTCTCATTACCTTTTCGAGGCTCTCCCTGAGATGTGGTGGGTTCCGCTCGCGACCGCGACGACCTTCGGGTTGCTCGTTCTGATCCTGCACTACTGGCACCAACGCCGGCAGCTCGACGAGGCCCGGGTTTATCGCGCCCGCTTCATCCAGCTGGTGGCTCAACTCGACACCGTTACGCATAGCGTCAACGGCCTCGCGGGCAACCTTCGTCAGATCAAGGAAGCCAAGCTCCTCGACTACTACGAGAGCTCGCTGAAAATCCTCGAGACGCTGCTCGCGGCCGTCCGGCGAATTCCGCCGTTCGGCAATGATCCCGGCATGCTGGACTCTGCGTTCTTTCTCGTCAAGGATTGCCGACAAAGGGTCGGCCGAACGCATCAGGCGTTTCAGGACTCGCTGCGCGGCCGCGACGTGAAATTCGACGAGCTCTACGGGGCGCCAAAGCAGCCCATCGACCAGGCCGGCTGCTATTTTTGCTCGCGCCCCGTGATCGCCAACCGCTTCGCTCTAGTAAAGGTGAAGATCGACGGAGCGGTGAAGCAGGTCACGAGCTGTAAGATCTGCAAGGACGAGCTCGAAGCGACGAAGAAAGTGAAGGTGCTCTACTTCCTCAAGGAAGGAAAACCGATCCACTGGTCGGAAGTCGCCGACTACTCACCGAGCGAAGACTTTTGGAACATCAATAAGAAGGGTGCGGTGCACCGCATCCGTCATCTAGAATTGATCCTGACCCAACCACCGCAAAAGCTCGATTGAGTCTTGTCAGCCTCCCTCCCCCGCCCTTACATTATGTCCACATTATTTTGAGGAGCCCGTCATGAAAGACCCCGTCCGCGTAGCCGTAACCGGTGCCGCCGGTCAAATTGGATATAGCCTCTTGTACCGTTTGGCTTCGGGCGAAGTGTTCGGCGAAGACACGCCGGTGCACCTCCACCTGGTGGAGCTCCCGGATGCCGTCAAGTTCGCCGAAGGCACCGCGATGGAGCTCGAGGACTGCGGCTTCAAGACGCTGCACAAGGTCGATATCTTCGACTCGGCGGAAAAAGGCTTCAACGGCATCAACTGGGGCCTGCTCGTCGGCTCCAAGCCGCGCGGCCCCGGCATGGAGCGGAACGACCTGATCCGCGACAACGGCCACATCTTCGTCGGCCAAGGCAAGGCGCTGAACAAAGCGGCAAGCAACGTCAACGTGATCGTCGTGGGTAACCCCTGCAACACGAACGCCTT
>JAYVBB010000393.1:0-4876 GCA_043750715.1 Pseudomonadota bacterium
GCGCGTCTCTTCCAGCAGCATCTCGACGGAGCAGACGCTGCGTTCCAGCTCGAACCGACCGGCTTCGATCTTGCTGAAGTCCAGGACGTCGTCGATCAGGGACTTCAGACCTTGCCCGTTGCGGAGAATCACTTCGAGAAAGCGTTCGCGCCCGTCTCCTTCGATGCCGCGCCCGTCGCGGAGCAGCTCGGCGTACCCGAGAATCGCCATGAGCGGAGTTCGGATCTCGTGACTGACGCTAGCCAGGAAATGACTCTTTGCGAGGTTCGCCGAGTCGGCCGCCTCGAGCGCCATGCGCATCTTTGCTTCGGCGATTTTGCGGTCCGTGACGTCCTTGATGATGAGGATGGCATAGCGCGGCCTGCCGTCTGGTTTGAAGACCGCGGACAGGTTGACTTCGGCGGTGAACGACGACCCATCCTTGCGCACGTAAACTCGCTCTCGGGTGTAAGAGGGAATCCGGGACTGCAACAGAGCCTGGCTCATCTCCGAAGCCTTCGCGCGGTCGTCCGGATGCACGAGGTCGATCACGGAACGGGTACACAGCTCGTCTGCGCTGTAGCCCATCATGCGGCACAGCATTTCGTTCGCGAGGGTGATGTGACCGCTCGGCCGCGCATGCAGCACGCCGAGAGGCGCGTGCTCGAAGGTCGCACGGAAGCGCTCCTCGCTTTCTTTGAGAGCGGTCTCGGCTTCTTTGCGCTCCGTGACGTTCATGTTGATGCCCAGCATCCGGACCGGTTTGCCGGACGCGTCAAGAAAGACCTTGCCGCGGCTGGCCACCCACCGCACCGAGCCGTCGGGCAGCGGCACCCGGAACTCCGCGCTGTACGGCTGGTTATTCGCGACCGCTGCGTAAGCGGCCGCCCGCGTGTACTCGCGGTCGTCCGGATGGACAGCCTTGACTACGTCTTGGTACGGCATGACGACGTTCTGCCCGAGCACGACGAGGTTGGGCCGACCTGCCAACCAGGTAAAGTTGTCGGTCGCCAGGTCCCACTCCCACGACGTGATGCCGGCCGCGTCCTGGGTCAGAGCGATGCGCTCTTTCGCCATCTCGAGCTCGGCTGATGCGGCGGACCCTTGGTCCCCTGCGAGGGCGTTCCGCACGCGGGAAATCCAGGATGGAATGAGAGTGGAAACGAGATGCCTCGGCGCCGAGGGGGTTTGCCGATTTTATCACAACCCGCCCCGGCATCGGGCGATCGTTACACCTTTACCGGCTCACCTTTCGCCGAGTCCGCCTGCGCCGCCGACGCCTCGTGCTTCTTGACGACGCCCCTGCCGAGATAGTCCACCAGCCAGATGCGTTCGATGATCGGGTAAGAAGCAACGATAGGAAGGACGGCGATGGCGCCGAGAACGCCCGCCAGGTATCCCGCAGCCATCAGCGAGATCAGGACCACCAGGTCCGAAAGTCTGAGGCGGTTGCCGTAGATCTTGGGCACGAGGAAATAATTCTCGACGCCGTGATAGAGCACGTACAACACGACGACCAGCAAGGCCTTGAGAGGCGAAAGGGTCAGCGCCATCAACACCGCGGGGACCGCGGCAAGAAAGAATCCGAGGACCGGAAGAACGTCGAAGAGCGCGGCGAGGAAGGCGAGCGGAAGCGCCGCGGGTACGCCCAGCAGCCCGAGGACGAGGAGCGTGTACAGACCGCAGATGACCGACGTGATGGCCTGGCCGCCGACGTAAGCCGACACGACCTTGGACACTTCTTCGGAGGTGGCGGTGAGGCGCGACCGCCTTTCCGGACCGAAGAAGGCCAGCACCCAGGCAGTCGTCCGGGGCCCGTCGACCAGCAGATAAACCGCGAAAATGACCACGAGAAGCAGCTGGGTGACGCCCGACAGGGCCTTCGAGCCCACCGATATCAAAGGCGTGACGATGGTGGAGGGATTCGGTACTGCGATGTCCGAAAGCGCCTTCTCGCCGAGGGAATGGAGGGTCGGATTCGCCGGAAGGTTGTCGAGGATGCTCTGGCGAATCGTCGGCAGGTTCTCCATGACCGAACCGGTCTGGGTCACAAGAGGAGGCATCACGACGGCGAAGAACACGACCGCGACGGCGATGAACCCCCCGACGACGACGGTCACCCCCACCCAGCTCGGGAACCTGCGGCGACGGAGCAACGTCAGCAGCGGGTTGAGCGTAACCGCCAACAGCGCTGCGAGGTACAAGGTCATGATCAGGGGCACGAGCGCAATGACGATGTAGACCAGCAATATGGCCACCAGGACCTTCACGATGGTGGCAAAAGGAACATGGATCTCGACAGGCTTAGGCCGCTTTTGGTCTTCGCTGACGGAATCGAGCATGGGGTTCCTCAGATATTGAGCCAAGATGAGGTAATGCACATAGCGTGCCGCGGGCGGTTTGTCGGGCGTTGGTCCGCGTTTTGCAATCCCAGAAATACGGGATTCACCCCGAGGAGGACAAGAGATGAAAGACGTTCTGAGCCTGAAAAACATTGAAGGCCGCGTAGCCGTGCCCCTGCTCATGTGGGTCATGGGCGTGCCCGGGTTTCTCGTGCTGCTACTCTGGTTCTTCTTCTTCCGCGGCCACTGATCCGGAATAGTCGCTTGCAGCTTAGGGCTTTGGCTTCGTGAAAGCCGCCCAGCTGAGGGACGCTTTCGAGACCATCTCTCCGGCTACGATCGCGACCTCGAGCGCCTGGAGCTCGAGGTCGATCTGATCGAGCTGGATTGCCGCGTCGGTCAACTCCTCGAGGAGCGGGCCGCGGAGCAGGTACTTGAACTTCGTCAGCTTCTGAACCGTCGGTTTGGAGACGAGGGTTTGCGTCTGCTTGGTCGTGAAGCGGGCGGCATCGAGCGCGGCGAGCACGTCCGCCTCGACCGCGCGCTGCGTCTGGATCTGCTCGGGCGTCTGGTCCGCCTCGACCTTTTTGTGATACGCGCTTTGCGGATCCTGAAGCTCGTGGGTGATGAACTTCAGATGCGTGTCGATCGCCGTCGTCTTGCGGGAGAAATATCCCAGCGGATCTTCTTTGATCGCGGTCTGGACGGTTTCGCGGTAGTCGGCCGCCAATGCAAAGGCGTCGCCGGGGGGAGAGAAGTCCGTCAGCAGCGCCTGCAGCTCGCGCACGAACTCCCAATACGCCTGCTCTTCGTCGGCGCTGGAATCCGCCGGCGGCTGGTCCGCCAAGACGGCGGAGTCGCTCCGCTGCTTGCAGCCGAGGACTAGCATTACGAATGCTGCGACGGTAATCGCAAGTTTTATCATGGTAAGACCAGTTTACCCGTTGGCATCCTGCAACCCAAGCGTCCCCGCGAAATTTGGTGTTAGCAAAAAATCGCCGTCTGAGGCGTGCATTTCAACGTCTTGCCGGGCCTCCTCCGGAACTCCACCCGCTGGTTCAGCTTCGCCCTCTTTCCACCGATAACTGCAAGTAGCCAATTTTCCTCCAGGAGCCCGACTCATGGCGAAACCGTCCCGCGCGCCGCGCATCCTTTTGTCCTTGTTCGCGCTGACGTCCTGCAAAACGTCCGACTCGGGCTCGACGCTCCGGAACGACGAAGCTCCGGTCGAGGCCGCGCGCGACACCAGCCCGGCCGGCAACCGCAGCCGCACCGGCGGCATGATCGGCAGTCAGGACACGCTGCCGCCCGAGCTCGCTGGCCTGCCGAAGTTCAAGCACTCGACCGACTACCCGGTTTCGCCGGATTTCCAGACGACGCCACCCCCGACGCCCGACATGGCGATCCTCAAAGGGACCGACGTCGCCGCCGCAAAAGGCGAAGCCAAGCGCTGGCTCGATGCGATGCAGGTCTACATCTACGAAGACATGAACACGCAGAGCGAGCAGATCGACGGTAACTTCCGCCTGGGTGGCGGCGGCGAGATCAGCAAGAAGCGCTGGTACCACATGCCTTGGTTGCAAACGGTCGGCGCCAACGCCGCGAACCAAGGGCGCGGCCGGGACGGGATCTGGGGCCTGACCCGCGAAGGCATCGACCTGGTCGGTCCCTTCGAGTGGCCGGTGCGCGTCGGCTCGACCTGCCTCGGGCAGGAATGGGGCCTCGCCCTTTTCAACGAGCCGGGCGGATACACGATTGGCAAAGCCTTTCCCAACGGCAACACCACCGCTCCCGACGCCGCGGTCTTTCCGGTCGGCACCGTCTCCTCGAAGATGCTGTTCGCGGCCGCCGATCCCGCGGCGATTCCCGAGCTGCAGACCGCGATGCCGATTCAAGCCTGGATCAACGGCGGCGGCAAGTGCTTCACCAACGCCCCGCGCCAGTTGACGAAGATGTACCACGTCCAAAACGACATCATGATGAAGTTCGGCCCTAACGAAGAAGACTGGCTGTTCGGCGTCTTCGTGCACAACCCGAAACGCATCCTCAGCCCCAAAAACCCGCAGGGTTACTGGCAAGGCATGGAGCCCCTCGGCGTGCAGTGGGGGAACCAACTGAACCAAACCGTCATCGTTTCGCAGGACCTGAAGCCTAACGGCAACGGCGGCCGGCTCAACGGACCGGGCGACGGCACGACCTCGAGCTGCTACGGCTGCCACCAGGGCGGCCGCGAGTTCGCCTTCGAGTTCGACATCGGTTTCGATCGGCAGGCGGCCGAGAAGGCGCGGCTCGTGATCGTTGACCCGAATTGAAATTTTTACCCTCTTAACATGAGGGTTTAGTCCCGCAGGTTCGCGGACCATTCCGGCCCGATGCGAAGAATCCCCAAGGACTTGCGCCACAGGCCGCTGGATTGTCGGTAAAATCCCTCTAATGCTATTCTTAAAGCTCTCGCCAGCCTTTTCTGTATTTTTCCCCCGATCATCGTTCGAAGGAGAGGTCCGTGATCATTCGCCGCGCTGCCGTCATCATTGCGGCTACGTCCATGGTCTTGA
>JAYVBB010000394.1:0-2308 GCA_043750715.1 Pseudomonadota bacterium
GTTTAGTTCGAATAAGTATATTGGAGGGCGGGCGCCAAGAGGTGCCCGCCCTCACTCCGTTTGACCCTTTATTTAAGAGGCTGGCAAGATGAAGTCCAAGCAGCTTTTGGCCGTGAGCATCGCCCTCGCCCCGATGTTCGGCCTAGTACCAGTCTCAGCCGCGGCAGCCGAGCCGACCTACGACCTGACCGCAAGCGACGTCTTAAGCGATCCCGGAGCGTTCGTAGTGAAGAGCGACGCCAGCGGCAAGGCCTACATGCTGACTGCTCTTTCGCGGACGCTCGCGACAGAGCCGCGCATGGAGTACCTCGCCGTGTCCCCGATCAACCCGGTTCAAGTCGCGGCAACGGCTTCTAGTAAGGCCCTATTCATGAATCAAGCCCGTCGTCCGATGACCTGGGGCGAGGCGGAGGGCGCGTGCAAGACCTATAACGCCGCCGGCAAGAACTGGCGTCTGCCTGCTGCCGGCGACATGATGCTGCTGAATTCGCGGCTGAAGTTCGCCGAGACGATCCTGGAGGCCAAAACGGAGCCGGCCACCACAATCGCCGGGGACTTCGCCGAGATCCAGAAAAGTTTGCCCGAACAGTACCGAAACTTCTGGATGACAGACGAAACGCCGCAAAAGCGTGCGGCTGGCCTCAAGCCCGCAGGGTTCTTCGGCCCCAAGGCGTCCTTCCAGTCGGCGTCGATGGTGAAGTACCACAACGTCATCTGTATTACGTCCTTCTCGGCGCCGAACCCGGCGCTCAACCAGGCGTCTGGCGTCGGCCCCTCGACGAAAAAGGGCGGCTGAGCCTGCCCGTCCGACCGGACCTGGCTATAAACTGCTCTCCACTCCTGCGCCTGTCCGGCGCCGACCCGTCCAAGCCACTTAAGTAATCAACACCGCTGCGAAATGGTTGAAGCCTCACTGGAGGCTTCGCCATGCTTTGTCCCTACTGCGGCACGGATTCAACGGTCATAAAGAAGGGCTCGTATCACACCAAATCCCGCGGAAAAACAGCAATTCCGCGTTTTTGTGTCGCGCTTGTCGCCGGCACTTTTCGGCCCAAACTGTCGACATTTCCTACCGTCACCGCCGCCCCGAGCTCAATCGCCTGGTCTATTCCTTGCTCGCATCGAGCGTCTCGCAGCGGCGGACGGCAAGACTTCTCGGCACGACCCAGGTGACGGTGGCGCGAAAGCTACTACGGATAGGAGCCTTTGCCGCTGCGTTTCACAATGAAGCGCTCCGCCGCCGCGGGCCGGTCAAAGTTGCCGTATTCGACGAGATGGAGACGTTCGAACACAGCAAGTGCAAGCCAGTCGCCATCGCCGTAGCCGTCGAAGAGGGGAGCCGGTGGTTGATCCAAGTCAAGGCAGCCAAGATGCCTGCTAAGGGCCCGTTGGCGGGAGTGGCGAGGCGTCGCTACGGCTACCGCCCGGACCACAGGCGGCGAGCCCTAACTGACGTCCTGACGGCAATTAGCATCTTCAGATCCCAAGATCTCATCGTAAAATCTGACCGGTGCCCACGCTATCCACGTTTAGTAAAGGCGCTTTTGCCTGGGGCGATTCACCAGACCTTCAAGGGGCGGCGCGCCTGCATTGTCGGCCTTGGTGAGCTAAAGGCCGGGGGCTTCGATCCACTTTTTTCCCTGAATCACACCTGCGCCATGGTGAGAGACAATACCAAGCGCCTCGGTAGGAAAACTTGGTGCACGACCAAGCGAATTGACCGGCTTCAGTGCCTGCTCGACATTTACGTCTGCTCGCACAATGAAAACTTGGCGACGCGAAAGAAAAAAGGGCAACAGCTTACGACCGGCAACGTTTTCTGCCTGGAGGCAGGCGCAAGCATGTAGAGCAGTTTAAGCTGGCTACTTCAGTACGATCGGCGTTGAGTCCTCGACAGCGATGATGCCAACCCGCACGTTCTTGTCCTTCTTCAGGCGGAAAGCATAGGCGCCGCGCCGGAGATGGCTGGGTCCGGGCGTCACGTCGAACCAGACCTGGCTCTCATCCGCCCGATCGGCCACTGCCAGTTGGATGGACGCGTCTTTGAAATAGGACGAGATGTCCACGTCGACCGTGTTTGCGGCGCGGTATAGATAGACCCCGGCGCCGATAGCGATCACGATGACCACGATGCCGATGAGGTTGATGCGAAATTTCATTTTGATTCCCTTGCGGCTGTGCGCAGCACTGGGCGACGCGGTGAACTTTGCGGCGAGAAAAACGTGCAAATGGCTAGTCTGTCACTAGCAAAACACAGGCAACTCGACCTGTCAATCCAGTCCAGTCGGACGCCGCGCAGGCGAAAAGA
>JAYVBB010000395.1:0-10342 GCA_043750715.1 Pseudomonadota bacterium
GCCCGTCCAAACGGCGAGGTCGGAGTCGAAATCCTGCTTGGCGAGGCCCGTGACGACGATCATGTCGTCGGCCCGGTTCCGGTACTTGAAGGTGTAGGCGCTGACGAGGACGGCGGCGACGAAGCTGAGACAGCAGAGAACGGTGATCAAGATGCCTTGGCGCATGGGTACCTCCAGTAGGTCCCCATCATACGGGGGCCCGGGTAACGGGGCGAGTTCCGAGCCGATTTCCCGTTCGGCGGCGTTAGCCTCCGCGCGAGCGGCGCAACCTCCGTCAAGGACTCAAGTTTTTCCTGCATTTTACCGATAGGGCAAAGATTCCCGGCGCGACCATCGGCGCCACCTTGGAGGCAGGATGCAGGTTCTCACCACGCTGCTACTCGTCGTGGGCGTCAATCAATCGGTCGATCCCGCGCTGCAGCCGCTGCGTTACGCGGAGGCCGACGCGGAGAAGTTCGCGCACGCCGTCGAGCAGGCGGCAGGCGAAGGCGACGTGCAGGCGAAGATCGCCCGCTCGCCGAGCCTCGCCGATTTTCGCGCCCAGATGGAGGTGGTGTCGCGCCAGGCGCGGCCCTCGGAGCGGCTCGTGTTCTTCTTCTCCGGGCACTCCGACGACCGGGGGCTGCATTTCCGCGACGGCTTTCTGCCCCGCGAAGAGCTCCACGCTTGGCTCGACGGAGTCAAAGCCGAGACCAAGCTGATCGTGATCGACTCCTGCTTTTCCGGGTCGCTTGCGAGCAAAGGCGCCGAGGCGGCTCCCGAGTTCGCGCTGCCGCAGCTCGAGCTCGACCGTTTGACCGGCACCGTTTTCCTTACCGCGTCGTCGTCCCGGAACGTCGCCTTCGAAAGCGAAGAGCTGGGCGGCAGCGTTTTCACGCACTACGTCGTCGCGGGGCTGTCGGGCAAAGCCGACCTCAACTCCGATGCGATCGTGACGGTCGAAGAGCTCTACCAATACACGTTCCGCGAAATGCAGCTCCGGAACATGGACCTGCCGGGTTCGCGGGCGCAGAGCCCCGAGTTTCACGCCGAGCTGCACGGCAGCGGCGCCATGGTCGTCGCGCGACCGCGGGCCTCGCAAGGCAGCCTGCTCGTCGACCCGGGCATTCTCGGCACGATCCAGCTCGGATCGATGAGCGGCCTCGGTACCTTCGACGTCTATTCGGGCGGAGCCAAACCGACACCGCTGCAACTGCCCGCGGGACGGTACCGCGCCGTGATCCTGCGCGGCAACCGGGTCGGCGAAGCCCAGGTCGACGTCGGCCGCACCGGCGGCGCGCGGCTGCTTGCCGGCGACTTTCAGTGGCACGACGTCGACTCGACGGAAGGGAGCACGAAAGGTTCGTATGCAGCCACCTCGATCTCGGCCGTGATCGGTTTGCGCCTCGCCACCGACCGCACCAACTCCGCCGGCCCCGAGCTCGAACTTTCGGACGAGCTCGGCCGCATGCCGGGCAGCCAGTACACGGCCCGGGCGCTGACTCTCTTCAAGATCCGCCAGTTGCACGGCGAGACCGAGGACGAAATGCAAGATAGCTTCGCGGGCTCGCTCGGCCTGGCGCTGGCCGTTTCGCCAAGCGCGTCGAGCCGCCGCCGCCTGTTGATCGGCTTCGCGGGCACCGCCGAATGGCAGGAGCTCGAGACGGCCGACGGAGAAACGTCGCGCACGTTTACTCCTCATCCGACCCTGGTATTAGGCCTCACCATGGACTTTTCCGAGAGCCTGGATACCAAGAACCTCGCTTTGAGGTATGATTCCGACTATCTGACGGATCCGGCCTCGGGCCTGCTCCGCCGCCGCGACTCCTACCTGCTGGGAGTCGGATTCAAGCCTTGAGGAAACCCAAGCTTTTTGACGGAATGTCCCAAAAACTCCCTCCCCCCTCGTTCAGTATCGAGAGCGGGGCCTGCGACAACCGGAATCCCCCGCTCCGAACAAACTGCTGCGAGGGGAATGACGATGAAGCTCGTGATGGCATGCGCCGTCCTGCTGACGGCTTGCGTGACAAGACAGGAAGGGCCTTCCCGCGTGACGCTGGCCGAACCCGCGAAAGGCACCGACGGCGTGCTGATCGAGTGGAGGAACTGCCGCGTCGAGCAGCCGTGCGTGCACGGCGAAGTGGCGGGGAAAAACTACGAGTTCGGCTTCCCGGACTCGCCCTCGACCATGACTGGCAAGATCGGCGGTGAGGCGATGAGCTTCACGCTCGACCCCTCGTCGATTTACCGGCTCGGCGATCACGACATCGAGCTGCGCTTCGTCAACCAAAAGGAAGGCCTCGCCTTGGACCTGAGCTGGAACGAGCTCGACCAACGGCTGATCGACCACGACCTTTTGCCCGCGAGCTTCTGAAGGCCAGATAAAACGCACTTCGAGGTGAACCCATGCGTGATGCATCGGTGCTCGGGCGCGCGCTTGCGTGCGCCCTCCTGCTCCTCGCCTGGCCCGAAACGGCCGGCGCGGCGCCCCAGTTTCAAGGCTACGACATTCGCGTCATCCGTCCCCGTTACTTCAGCAAGGACGACCGGCTGGAGGCCGGCATCGGACTCAGCGCGATCATGAACCAGTCGTTCGTCTACTCGTTCCTCGGCACCGGCATTCTGACGTGGCACTTCTCCGAGACGCTCGCCGTCGAGGGCCAGGGGTCTTACGGCCAAAGCTTCGACCGCGACGAAAAGCGCGTGCTGAAGGACGACTTCGGCATCCGCACCGTCGTGCTCCGGACCGAGTCGATGGCCAACGCCCGTGTCGTCTGGACGCCGTCCTACGGCAAATACCTGCTGAACGAGACGAGCATGGTCTACTTCGACACCTTCCTGACGGCGGGCGTCGGCAAGACCGGCGTTCGAATCCGCTTCGATCACTGCGATGACGAAGGTGCCGCCGCGCGGGGCGAACAGACGAAGCAGTACGACACCGGCATCCTCGGCCTTGGCCAGCGTCACTTCCTGAGCGCGACGTCGGACCTCCGGATCGGCGCGGAAGTGCAGCGGTTCCTCGTCGACACCGGAGATGCTTCTTGCCAGGCCGATGCCCCGAGCGTCCGGAAGTCGTCCGACAACGTCGTGCTCTTCCTCGGATGGAGTCTATTCTTATGAATAAGCTTCTGCTTCTGCTTGGTCTAACCTGGACGATGCCAGCGCTCGCCGACGTCGACGACGACGTGCCGAAGGTCATGAGGCGGCTGTTTCCGAAGACGCGTTCGCTCGAAGTCGCCGCGGCGGCGGGCTATCTCCTGAATCCGGCGTTCGTCGACACGACCCTGCTCGAGTTGTCGGCGCGTTACGCGTTCACCGAAACCTGGGGAGTGGGCCTGACCTTCGCGACGGCGCGGACGAGGGATCGCAGCGAGAGACAGTGCGTCGAGACGTTTTACAACGACCCGAAGCACGAAGTGCAGGCCGAATGCATGAACGACGACGATGGCCAAGGCTTGGATGGCGCCCAGGAGGCCAACGTCGGGCCGGCGTACGCACCGATTCGGGAACTTCGCCAGCTGGTCACGTTGCACGGGGACTATTCCCTCGCTTACGGGAAGATGATCTTTCTGCACGGCGCGACTGGGCACTTCGATCTCAGGCTGCGCTTCGGCGGGGGGCTGACGACGTCGGATTATTATGAGCAGCAGCCGGATCAGAGAGCGCCGGGCGTGACGCAAGACGATGCGGAGCATTATGGCAACGCCGGGAGGCCCGAGGCGGAGAGGCAGACTACGCCGCATGTGTATGTAGCGGTGGCCGAGGACCTTCTCTTCCTCAAGCGCTTTAGCTTCGGGGGAGAGCTCGCCTACTACGTCCTGCTCGGCACGCCGCACGGGATCGAGCAGTTCGTCGTCGTGAAGGTTGGGGGTGGGGTGAGGTTTTAGCGCGGGGGGATTGGCAACGTTCAGCGTGAACGTTGGGGGATTGGTTCGGGAACCCAGATCTCATGCGAGGTATTGCTCCCTGCGGCATCGAAGGGAGTGGCAGGCCCAGATCCTATGCGGGACAGAGCCTCGCTGTGCGCGGCTCACGGCCAGCCGAGTGGGTTGGGGCGCGGCGGTGTCGGGCGTTGACTGGGTTTGCCACGTTCAGCGTGAACGTGAAAAAAAGAGTCGACAGGTTTTTGGAGTGCTGACGAGGCTTTATCGCAAAGGTGTTTAGAATAGCGTACTCCGCGCGCAAATTGCGTCGAGGGGACGAGTTCCGCGAGAGTCGCGGAATTTTTTTATGCGCGCAGCGAAAGTCGCCGTAGCGTGGCTGGAAATCGGCCGAAAAAACCCGTGGTAGATACTCTCCAACAAAGGTGGAGGTCTCCATGACTGACTTGAAATTGGCCGATGACAAAACCCTTCTTGCCAACCTTCTCCGTCTCGCGAAGGCCGAAGCCGTATCTCAAGGCGAGATATTGCGCCACCTGGCCGAAGTTGACGAAAGAAAGATCGTCGTCGAGCAGGGGTACAGTGGTATTTGGGATTTCTGCCGGAGGGGCCTGGGGTTCTCTGAGAGCACGAGCACGCGGAGGATTGCCGTGGCGCGGGCGGCGCGTCGGTACCCCGATTTATTGATGATGCTCGGAGACGGGCGACTGACGCTTTGCACGGCGGCGGATCTCGTGCCTCTGCTCGATCAGGAGAATCACGTCAGGCTGCTGGCCGCGGCGGCAGGCAAATCGCGGCGTGAGATTCAGGGCCTGGGCGTGGCGGCAAATGCCAAGCCGATCGAGCGAGACGTCATCCGCAGAGTGGCTGGGCCCGGTCAAGCGAAGACTCCTGCGGTCCTTGCGGCGCCGCTCGGATTCGAAGAAAATTCGGCGCTGCCCGGGCCGACGCCCGTGCACAGCCCCGGCAGGGCGATTTCCGAGAAGGTGCTCCACCGCGTTGCCTTCACCGCCGACGAGGAAGTCGTGGCTAAACTGGAGCGGCTGCAGGAAATCCTTGGCGACGCGACGTTGGCCGAAGTCTGTGGCCGGGCGGCGGACCTCTTGCTCGACAAAGTGGATCCTGCGCGCCGTCACGCGCGCCGCGAAGCCAAGAAGAAGGCTGCACCTCAGAAAGTCAAGTCCGTGCAGCCGAAGACTGCAAAGCCCAAAGCTGCGGAGCCCCGCCGCGCCCCGCGCGCTTTGGCTGACGAGGTCGTTGCCTCGGCCGGTTCGCGCTGCGAGTACGTTTCGCCCGCGGGACTTCGCTGCGAGGAGACGCGCTACCTCACCATCGACCACGTGCGGCCCTTTGCTTTAGGCGGCCGCTCCCGAAACCTGGAAAATCTCCGCTGCTACTGCTCGGCTCACAATCTTCTCGCAGGACGACAGTCGTTCGGATCGGTCAACGTTCAGCGTGAACGTAACCATGAGACCGGAACCTGAGGTGCCGTGATGACGATGCCGCATGGAGCGATGCCCCGCATGAGATCTGGGCTCACGACCGCAACCCGCAACCCGCAACCCGCAACCGCCTCAGAACGGCAGCACTTTGAACTCGAACAGCCGTTCGGCCATCCAGACGGCCGCGACCGAGGCGGAAAGTGCCGAGCCCCATTTCAGGATGGGGGCGTGGAGGCCCTCGACCCGGCGAAGCCCGTAGCAGAGGGGAACGGCCAGCGCGACCAGCGCGACCTGGCCGATTTCGACTCCGAGGTTGAAGGCGAACAGGGACGGCAGAAGAGTCGCCTTGGTCAGGCCGAGGTCGCTTAGGACGGAAGCGAAGCCGCACCCGTGAAGGAGGCCGAAGCCGGCGGCGATGAGCCAGGACTTTTCGCCGAAGAGAGGCCTGACGTTGTTCAGGGCCGTCACGATGATGGACAGCGCGATCGCGGATTCGACGAGCCGGCTCGGCAGGCTGAAGGCTCCGAGCGTGACCAGCACGAGGGTCAGGGAGTGGGCGACGGTGAAAGCCGTGATGAATTTCAGCGTCTCGACGAAGGCCCGCCGGAACAGGGCGGGAATCAGCAACGTGATCAGGAAGAGCATGTGGTCGAAGCCCTCCCAAATGTGCAGCACTCCTTGCACGACGAACTCTTCGAAGATCTCGACGGTGTCCGGCGCCACGAAGGCCAGAGGGCGGTCTCTGTCCGAGGTCGTGAGCACGCCGGCCGCCCCGTCGCCCGCGCGGACGATGGCCCGGTGGGTGGCGTCGAACGCGAAAAACAAGTCGTAATGCAGGGTCAAGGAAGCGGCGTCGCAAGGCGAGACGAAGGTCAAAACCGCAAAGGTGCCGCCGTTGAGTTTGTCCACAGCGAGGTCATTGAACCTCGTCGCGCACGGCCCCTGCTCCGAACTCAGGCGAAAGTTCTTCGCAGCATAGGCGACGAGCGGAACCTCGGCCCGTTTGAGCTCGCCCCAGGTGAGCTGCCCGTCGTGATTGGCGTCGATGCTCACGACCAGTGCCGCGTCACGCAGGTCGAGCTTCAGGGTGAGGCGCGTCCCTTCCAGCGAGGGCTCTGCCATAACGTAACCAGTGCTCGGCGCATGAGCGAGCGCAGCGGAGCTTGCGAAGAGTAGCAGGGCGGACAAGGCAAACCTCACGGCGCGCCTCCCTTCTCGGCTTCCGCGAGCAGCAAGGCGTCGATGCGTTCTTTCTGCTTGCTCCAGTTGGCGCGCGCGACGGGCAAGGCCGCCTTCGGGTCTTTTTTAACGGCAAGCAGAAACAGAGCGAGCTCGCGGCGGTGAACGTCTTCGCCGCGTTCCCTCTCGAGGGCGAAGATCCCCTCGAGCGCAGCTTGGAGCCGAGCCGCTTCTTCGTCTCCCCCGCCTTTCGCTGCGAGAGCCGCGGCGCGCCGCACCATGATTCCGAGATTTTGCGAAGCGGCTGGCAAAACGTCGAGCGCGTCCTTGGCACGACCCTGGCGAAGCAGGGAATCGGCGAACGCGACGCGCGTGAACGAGCGGTCGGCGCGGGTGAGGCTTTCCCGGAAGAGTCCCTCGGACCGGGTGACATCGCCGACCAGTTCCGCGGCTTCCGCCGCCACTTCGGTCGCGGCCGCACCCAGCACGTGCTTCTCGTCGAAAAGAGCGAGCGCTGCCGCGCCGTCGCCTTTGGCTAGCGACACCGTCATCCGGCAGAGAACGCCTTCGTCCGTCGCGACGTCGAGCCGGTCGCAATCAGCGGCGGCCCGCTCGACATCGCCCGTGACGGTGAGCAGCACCGCGCGCGCGAGGCGCGCCGCGCTGCGGTCGGCGCTGCGAGAGAGAACCTGGTTGTAGTCCCGGAGCGCGCCGGCAAAGTCGTGATTGAAACCCTGGATCTCCGCGCGCGCTTCGACGAGCCCTACCGGCACGTCGGCGGCGGAACTCCAGGGCACGAGCAAAGCCTGGGCCATGCCGTAGTAGCGCGGATCGCCGTCCGTCCGGCCGAGCGAAAGGTAGAGGCCGGCGAGCTTCTCCACCACCTCGGCGTCCAACGGCTCCGCTTCGTGGTAGCGCTCCATGCGCGCGAGGTCGGCTTCCTGGCGGGGGCCGAGGACGCGGGGCAGCGTCAGCAGAACCTCGTCGTCCTTCTCCGGATGGTACGGAGCAGCCGTCACGGGCGCTGCCGCAAAAAGCAGCAGCGTCGTGACGGCGATCAAAGGCTTACTTCGCATCCTCTTCCGAGCCCGCTTTGGGCGGATTCTGGAGCTCCGAGAGCGTCTCCGCGGTCCAGTCGGCATCGAACGCCGGGTCGACGTTCGGCTCGATCGAGCGGACCTTGAGGTCCGGGTCAAGAATGAACGTCCAACGCTTGGCCATGCCGAGTATCGGCATTTTGATGCCGTAAAGCTCGATCACTTTCAGATCGGCGTCGGAAAGGAGGTCGAAGATCAGCTTGTGCTTTTCGTGGAAGGCTTTCTGCGTCGCCTGGTCGTCGGCCGAGATGCCGATCAGCTCGGCGTTCTTCGCCTTGATGCGTTTGATCGTGTCGCGAAAGGCGCACGCCTGCTCGGTGCAGCCCGGGGAATCGGCTTTTGGGTAGAAATAGAGCACCGTCCAGCCTTTACCCTTGCGGGCCTGGAGGTCGAACTCCTTGCCGTTCTGGTCTTTCAGCTTGAAGACGGGCGCATCCTGCCCCTCTTTGATCTCGGCTTGCGCGAGTTGCGCGGAAAGAGAGCAGAACACGATGCCGGTTGCTACCGCGAGTTCACGGAACCCCATTTTAATGTCCTCACTCTTGTTTGGATTCGGCAGACACTTTACCATGAGAGCTTCCAAGTCTACAAATGTACAGGAGTGACCCGAGATGTGGAAAAAGTGGGCCGTGCTGGCCTTGCTCTGGTGGACAGGCGCGGCCGCGCACGCCGAGTCCCTGTCCGTCGAAGGCGAAGTGTTGAAAATTACCGGAAAGCGCACCGGTTTCATGATCGACCTGGTCGGCGACCTGACGCTCGAGCCGGAGGCAACGGTGAAGCTCACCGTGGCTGGCAAGGAGCGGACGGGTAAAGTCACCAAGGTCACCGACAACGGCCGGGCGTTCATCAAATTGAACAAAGGCCTGCCAGCGTCCGTGAACGTCGGCGACACCGTCGCGATGCAGGTGGAAAGCGGCGCATCCGAGGCCGAACCCGCCGAGCCCAAGGCCGGCAGCGCCCGTCTCGTGAAGGGCGGCGCGACGAAAGCCTACTGGGACGAGATCTCATTCCTGGCGGCGCACCGGAATCCCGGCCTCCGCACCGACGTCGCCATCGCGTACCTGAACGGCACCGGCGCCGAAAAATCCAAAGGCGGCACGACCGCCTCGGGCCAGGACATCGACGACGACACGGAATACGCGGTGGCAGACAAGCACGTCAACTTCTCGGGCGACGTAGGCTACGTCAGCCGCGGCGGCTTCGGCGGCGGCGCCTTGCTCACTTACGATTCGGCGGAGCGTTCGACGTCGGCAGACATCGACACGGCGTCGACCAGTACGACTGACAGCGACAAGGTCGAGACCTCGCGGAAGGTCACCGAACTGATGCCTTACGTCGAATACCTGAGCCGCGTGAAGACGGGCGACATCGGCTTCGGCGTCGGCGTCGGCATCCCGATCCGCAGCACCGTCGCGGAACGCAAAGTCCAGATCGCAGGCGAGTCGGACGAGGCCGACCCGGCGAAGACGACCGAGACCGGCCTGACCATCGAAGCGATGCTCGGCAACCGCTTCGGCGCCTTCATCCTCTCGCTGACCCCGTCGCTCTCCGGCAAGATCAAGCAGTCGGGCCAGGACGACGTGAAGCACACGTCGAGCGAATACGCACTCCACCACGAGACGTACATGAAGAAGGTGAAGCTCCGGGAAGGCATCGTGCTGATCCGGGCAAAAGACGACTACGAGTCGGACGCCTTGAAAGACTCGGGCTACAAGTTCCAGGTCCGCGTCGACATCGGCATGGGCAGCTTCAACGTGATCCCCTTCTTCGACTACTTGTCGCTCAAGCGCAGCCGCGGCGACCTGTCGGGCAAGCTCACGGAGCTCGACATCGGGTCGCGCTTCGCCAAAGCCGGAATCTACGCTCCGTTCGTGTCTCTCGGGATCAACAGGAAGACCGAGACGCAGACGACGGAAGACGACCGGGACGTCAACGCATCGATCGGCGGCCTCCGGGTCGCCGGCGGCATCACCATTTAAGGAGACGGCATGCGCGGGTCATTTACCTCGGGAATGAAGCTGCTGGTTCTCGCTTCGCTGTGTCTGCCTCTGGCCGCCGGCTGCGTCAAGAAGGGCTCAGGCAAAGGCTCGCGAGCCGTGCGCCCGGACGCCAACGGCTCGATCTTCGACGACGGCGACAAGAACCAGAAACCAAAAGAGACCGACGACAAGGACAAGGATCCGGAAGAAGAGCAGATGAATCCGGAAGCGAGGGCGATTCTTGCCGCCTGCTTCAACCTCGACGTCTCGGAAGTCGAGAACATCGTCGGCTGGACCGATCCGACGGCTGCGGTCGCCGCTGCCAAGGACTTGTGCGCCAAGCTGGACAAGACGGGATTCAAGAGCTGCATAGCCCAGACGGCCGAGCCGGTGGAGATCGACTAACATGAAATTCACGACTTTCTCGCTGCGAGGAGCTGATATGAAGACGAAGACGATTCTGGCGGCATCATTGTTCATCGCTACCGGCTCGGCGCTGGCCTCGAGTCACCGCGAGGCCCCGGGCCTCTCGAACGATCCGGCAGCCGACATCACGGACGTCTATACGTTCAAGGCGGCCGGCGCCCGGGCCGAGACGCACCAGGTGTTCATTTTCAACGTCTCGCCCGGATACATCCCCCAGGCCGGCCCGAACTGGTACCGCTTCGACGACAACGTCCTCTATGAGCTGCACGTCGACACCACGGGCGACGCCGTCGAGGACGTCACCTACCAATTCCGCTTCAAGACGGCTAACGACAAAACCGACAAAGACAACAAGAACG
>JAYVBB010000396.1:0-6699 GCA_043750715.1 Pseudomonadota bacterium
GTCTTTGAGGTTTTCCCCGAAAGATTTGGCTTCGTCCAAGGATCCCAGGAACTTCACGTAGTCGATGTTCTTGTAGCGGACCGAGCCTTCGTCGGACGACGCCAGGTAGTCGACTTTGAGCGCTTCCGCGGCGTCGCCGATTTCCATGCGCAGGTCCCACGGTAGGTAGCTTCGACAGGCTTCGGTGAAGACCACCGAGAAGTGCATGTTGTTGCGGGAGCTGCTGCGGGCGCCCGTGGCGGCGATCTCGGCCAGGAATTCGCGCTTGGTCACGCCGATGCGGGGCAGGACGGCCTTGGCGAGGTCCGTGCCTTCTTCGACGCCTTCCGCGGCGGTGGCGCCGTCGGCGGCGAGCTCGTTCTTGCTGAGCTCGTTTTTCATCAGTTCGTTTTTCATCAGCTCGTTCTTCATCAGCTCGTTTTTCATCAGTTCGTTCTTCATGAGCTCGTTCTTCATCAGCTCATTCTTCATCAGCTCGTTCTTCATCAGTTCGTTCTTGAAGAGTTCGTTTTTCATCAGTTCGTTTTTCATCAGCTCGTTCTTCATCAGCTCGTTCTTGAAGAGCTCGTTCTTCATCAGTTCGTTCTTCATCAGTTCGTTCTTCATCAGCTCGTTTTTCATCAGCTCGTTTTTCATCAGCTCGTTTTTCATCAGCTCGTTCTTCATCAGGACGTCGCGGAGCTCCGCGTTCGAACCGAGCTCTTTTTTCGCCAATTTCTCTAGTTTGTCGGCGGAAATCTCGAGCTTCTTCTTCAGGCTGTCTGACTCTTTGTTGACTTCGTCGAGCGTCGGGCCGTCGGTCGGCCCGTTGGCTTGGGCCACGACCGGCGCGTCGGCCATCGTGCTCTTCAACGAGCTGATGAGCGCTTTGCGCGAGATTTTGTTCGCGAGGACGTGAAGGCGCGGGGTGATGATGTAGTCCGCGTTGCCGTGCGACTTCATCACGAACGAGTAGATATGCTTTTCCGGATTGAAGAGCAGGCGCGTCCGCGTCAGCGCCCAGCGCAGCGTTTCCTTGTCCGCGAGGGGGTTACTCAGCGCGCGGATGTCGCCCGGGTGGCGCTGACGGAACTTGCCCATGTAGGTATCGGCCTTGATTTGCGAAGCTTTGCCGGCTTCGCAGTACTCGTAGAGTCCGGCGCGGGTCAGGCGGTTGGTGAAGATCACCAGGCTGACGTTGCGTTTGTTCTTGTCCGAGCAGAAGTGTTCTTTGAGGACTTTCGTCTCGTCGTCGACGACGAGAGGGAAGAGCCGGAGGTCGTTCTCCAGTGTTTCGGTCATGAATGCCGTCTTTTCGTCGCTCTTGAGCGACTCCAGGACGGAGTCCCAGTTAGCCTGCTCGTCAGCGTCGGGAGCGGTCTCGTTGGCGTAGTAGATCATTACCTCAGGATCACCATGACGCGCGCTGGCGTCTCCGATGTTGATCGGCTTGGCGACGGAGTCGAGCTCCGAGTCCGAGTGGGTGCCTTTGCCGCAGGAGCTCAGGCCGAGGGCCAGTGCCGGCGCAGCGAATGCGAGAAAGCGAGAAGCCGAACGGATCATACCCATCCCCTTTGTTGCGCCAGGACGGCCTGTCCAGACGCCAGTGCCAGAGCCTAGAAGGCCCGAGCGGTTCCAGTTCCGGAAACCGATCTAGAGACACAGAGGCAAGTCAGATGCAGCTTTACGTAGCTTCCACAGGTTTAGGACGAACGATGACCACCTAGGAGCAAGAATTTGGCCACTCAGCCGTTTAAGACGAATCACCGGGTTAGCCGGCCCAGAAAAAGCGGCTGGTTAGCCACTAGGCGGGACGCGCGTCCGATTGTCCAAACCATATACAGGCAAAACCCCCACCATTTCGGGCGATTTTGGGCGCCCTGACCAAAGGCTCAAGTTCCGGAGGAAGGATGCCGATTAAAAAGGGTCTCCCTTCATCTCTGAACTCGGGTCCATTTGGGGTCAAGTCATGCACTTGTCTGGCAAGGCTTCCGTCGTCAAGGTCGCGGTAGCGATGCTGCTGTTCTTTGCCGCGTGCAAAGAGAGTGCGCCGCCGAAGAGCGAGGCGAAGGAATCGACCGAAGACGCCAACACGTCGACGCCGTCGCCGCCTTATCAGCCTTCGCCCACTTCGCCGTCTCCCGCGACGGATCCTTGCAAATCGACCAGCACTAGCGACGACACGGATTCCGACTCCGATACCGATACCGCGACGTCGACCGAAGAAGGCTCAGGAGGAGAAGATCCCTTCGCCCTAACCGGCAAGGCCTCGACCGTCATAAAACACAAAAAGCACAAGTCCCACAAAGTTGCGAAGAGAGCCGCGGCGAAACCGGCCGCCAAGGCTACCCCGAAGCCGGGAAAAGGCTTCAATCTGACGCCCGACTCTTCGACCAACAGCGACTCTAATACGGACACCGACACCGACACCGACAGCGACAGCGACACCGACACCGACACGGGCTCCGACACCGACACGGGCTCCGACAGCTCCGACTGCGACGGCGTTTCGACCGACGACGACGTGGGTGACGGCTATGCCGACCTGGTCAATCCGCCCGAGCTCAAAGAGTGCAAAGACAAAGGCAAGGTCTACGACCGTAAGAAGAGCGAATGCCACAAGGCCGACGTCGCCGAATTCAGCTGCGACCGGGCCGGAATCATCGAAGCCTTCAAGAAGGTGGGCGTCAACGCGGACGCGAAGCTGTCCAGCATCACTAGTGATGGTTTCGAGATTGACCAATGCGGCATGTACGACAAAGAGCCGATCGTCTACTTCATCAAGCCAGGCGAAAGTAGCGGGGATTCCGTGGCGCTCGTGGTCAAAAAGCTCTGCAAAGAGACGGCGTCGGTCTGTAAACCTTAGTCGAGCTTCGAATACTTGAATTTGGCCTTCGTCAGGGCAGCGACTACCGCTTCCTGGTGATTTTGGTCGATGGTCTCGAGGTCCAGCTGGACCTCGACGTCTTCGTAACCTACCGCGCCGAAGAGGCGGTTGTGCTGAACCTCCTGCAGGTTCGCTCCCGCCTGGCTGACCACGTTCAAAAGCTCGGCGAGGCGCCCCGGCCGGTCCTGGATGCGGACCGCCAGCCGAAACAGCCGGCCGGCCGATTTCAGTCCGTTCGGGATGATACGCTTCAGGAGGTTCACGTCGATGTTGCCGCCCGAGACGACGCAGACGATGGAGCGGCCTTTCAGCGATGCCGTCGCTTTCGGATCGAGCTTCATCAGGGCGGCGACGGACGCGGCACCTGCGCCTTCCGCCAGCGTGTGGTCCCATTCCATCAACGTCATCACCGCCGACGCGATGGCTTCCTCGTCGACGACCACGACGTCATCCACCAGCTTCTCGATCACCTGGTAAGCGAGTTCGCTCGGTTCTTTGATCGCAATGCCGTCGGCGATCGTGTAGCCGGTCGAGCAGCTGAGAAAGCGCTTTTCCGTAAACGATTTTTGCATCGCGGGGAAAGCCGACGACTGGACGCCGAGGATTTTGACGCCGGGACGCAGGGCTTTGATGCAGGTCGCGAGTCCGGCGAGCATGCCGCCGCCGCCGATCGAGGCGATGACGAGGCCCAGGTCGGGCACCTGATCGAGGATCTCGAGACCCATCGTGCCCTGGCCGTTGATGACGCGCGGATCGGAAAATCCGTGAAGGAACACTCCCCCTTTGGCTTTCTGAAACTCGAGCGCCGCTTTGTAGGCGTCGTCGTAGGAATTGCCGACGAGCTGGACGTCGGCGCCGAGCTCGCGCGTGGCCTCGGCCTTCACGAGCGGCGTCCGCAGCGGCATGAAGATCGTGGAACGCGCGCCGAGCAGTTTGCAGGTATAGGCGACGCCTTGCGCGTGATTTCCCGCGCTCGCCGCGATGATGCCTGATTTTAGCTCTACCGGCGTCATCTGCAGGAGGGCGTTGACGGCGCCCCGGATCTTGAACGACCCCGAGATGTTCAGGTTCTCGAGCTTCAGGAGCGTCCTGAGGCCTGAGCGCTTTTGCAGGAAAATCGACTCTTTGACCGGCGACACCGGCACGTAAGGCCGGATGCGGGCTTCGGCTTCGCGAATGCGCTCGATGCTGATGTCATTCATCTAGGCAACCTTTTCCCAGGTCCGCGATTTTCTTGGGATCCAGGGATTCGGTTATAATCATAGCTATACGCAACCAACCAAGTAAAGCCGCCATCCGGCGGTGAAAGCATTCCTTGAGCATCATCTGGGTCGTGGAAAAGGCCAAGCCGGCCGAACCGCCGGCGTCGCGCGCTCTCATGGGCGATTTCGCCGTACGCGCCTTCGGGTCTTTCGACACCTTCGAGAAGCTGCTACGCGTGAGCAGGAGCCAGCGTCCGGACCTCCTCCTGGTGGACCGTGACGACGTGAAGTGGGAAGAGCGTCGCCTCGTCGAGTTCCTCCACTTCCATTTCACGGAGACGCCGGTAATTCTCCTCGCGTCCGAGCCGGGCACGCAAAAGCACGCCTCGCACATCTTTACCATGCCGAAACCTTTCGACGGCCTCGCGCTGTCGATTTTCGTGGACTTCGTCCTGCGTTCTTCCGGAAGGGCGCGCCGGCACGTGATCCGTTACAAAGGCCTCCTTCTCGATTCCGAGAAGCTGCAGTGCCTCGTGCAGCCCGGCGACGAGCCGGTGAACTTGCCTCTCAAAGAAGCGCAGCTGCTTCGCCTTCTGCTCGAGAAGCCCGGTGTCTGCCTGTCGCGCGCCGTGATTCAAAAAACTCTCTGGGACGACGTCCGCGTCGCTCCCCGCACGATCGACAGCCACGTGTCGCGGCTCAGAAAGCGCCTCGACGGTAGCCCGATTGAAATCGAAAGCGTTTATGGCGGTGGTTATCGCCTGAAATGAGGGTGCCCGTGGTACAACGTTCCCAAATGCTGAGTCTTACGACTTCCCTCCTCCTCGCCGTCGTCCTGATGGGCAGCTGCAAGACGTTCCAGGACGCTTCCGAGGTGAAGACCAGCGAGGCGAAGTCGCCTCAGTGTCATCCCGGAGCCGCCTTCAAGGGCACCTGCACCGTCGTCGAAGTGACCGGTCGCCTCGGCGTGACCACGGAATCCGCGCGCGCGTCCTTCGCGGGCGAAATCGCGGAAGTCCGTTTCAACGTGCCACTGGGTGACACGGATGCCCACGCCGACGCGCTATTTTTGAAGAAGACCGGCGCAATGGACGAGCTGACCGTTGCCGACGCTTTGGACCTCTACGGTCGCCAGGGTTGCCTTGCCGAAATCAACGGCGGCGTCGTTGGCGAAGGATTCACTCCACGCATCACGCTCCACGCGCTCTTCAATCTGCAGGACGAGGCTCGCTCGGGCTTCGCCGAGGTGTCGGATTACCGGACCGGCAAGCCGATGCACGCGACGCTCGGCCTCAAGTGCGATTGGCAGTAGCAAGCGAAGGATAGACTTCCGCTTCCAGCATTGTGACCCAATCCTGGTCTCCGGGACGAACCGAAGTCATCAGATGGCATTCGTCGATCACAGCCTTCACGTAGTCCCAGGTGAGACGGTGCTCCTGGACGTAATCCGGATAGGCGTAGCGCAGAGCTCTGTGGGCCTGGCGCAGCCGGTAGTGCGGAATGCCGACGGAAACGTGATGGGGAACGTGCCACGAGATGTCGTGCGTCAGCCAGTCCACCCAGGCCGGAAAGTGAATCTGAACGCTCATCGTGAGCTGGGCCCGCTCCGGGCTCCAAACGGCCGACGACAGCAGCTTGTTCTCCGGACTGGTGTGATGGAGCAGAGTGAAGGTGCTCAGCCAGAACTGATAAACGAGCTGAGGGATCAGGAAAAGAAACACCAAGCCGTAGAGACCGCCGGCCCAGGCGACTGCGCCGAGGTAGACGAGCGAGTACGCCAGGGTCAGCCGAAGGGAGAATTTGAGCTTTGCCGCGTCTTCGGGGGCGAAGAAGACGCCGTTCTTGGCGTCAATGACGTAAAAGGCCTGATATAGCGCGGAAGCGAGAAAAAAGCCGTTGGTCCGGGAGAAGCGGTAGACCGCCCGTTTCCAAGGCGCCATTGCTACGTACTCGTCGAGCGTCAACGGACGCCACGCGATCTCTTTCTCGGCGTGGTGGGTCCAACGATGGTGATGATCGTGACTGAGCCGCCACACGTCGTAAGGCCAAAGCACGGGAATGCTCGTCAGGTGTCCGACGAAGCGGTTGACCCTGGACGAATTGCTGAAGGAGCCGTGACCGGCGTCGTGACCGATCACGAACAGACCGGTGAGGACGCAGCCGAGTACGAGCGACAGCAACGGCGCAAGCAGCCAGGAATGGAGAGCGAGAATGCCGTAAGTCAAAGCTGCGGTGAGCGCGATGTCGCGGACGAGGAATCCATAAGCTTTGACGGGATCCTTGGTGAAGCACTGCTTCGGGATCTTTCGGATGATTTTCGACAAAGAATCGAGGCTGGCTCGCGCCGACGCGGCAGACATGAGGTCTCCTGATAGGGTCAGGGGACTTTAGCACAAGCGGGAGCGGCGGGACTAGCTCGCGCTCGGAAGCTTAATCTTGTACTTGTTGCCCTTGCCGGTGCTGGTCGGAGCCTGGCTTTGCTGCACCGGGGCACGAACCGGTTGCGGCTGCGGCTGGACCGCTTTGGCGGGGGCCGGTTGGGGCGCGGGCCTCGGTTGAGCAGGCTGGGCATGCTGCGGCATCGAGATGGCGACGCGCGGAGCGGGCTGCGCCGCCGGTTGGCCGCGCGGG
>JAYVBB010000397.1:0-10790 GCA_043750715.1 Pseudomonadota bacterium
GGCGCCCCGCATCGAAGAGTTCCGGCCGTCCGCCGAAATCCGCAAGCCCGATGCCCCCGCAGTGCGCCTCGACGGCACCAAAGTTCTGGTCGTCGACGACAGCCCGGACAATCAAGTCCTGATCACGCGGTTCCTGACGATGGCCGGTGCCGCGGTCGACGTGGCAAACAACGGACGCGAAGGCCTCGAAAAGATCGGCAAGGGACCTTTCGACGTCGTCATCATGGACATTCAGATGCCGGTGATGGACGGCTACGAAGCCGTCGCGCATCTGCGCAGTCACGGCTACGGTAAACCGATTCTCGCCCTTACGGCGCACGCGCTGAAAGAAGAGCAGCGCCGGTGTTTAGCGCTCGGCTTCGACAGCCATTTGAGCAAACCCGTAAATCGGCTCTTCCTACTCGAGGAAGTGGCGCGCTTCGCCAAGCGCGGCGAAGTTCGGCCTTCCGACGCGGTCTGAGCGAGAGCCTTAGGGCGTAGTCTTACCGCCACCGAGGCCTTTCAGAATCTGGTCCAGGCCGCCGAAGCCGGAAAGCAACGACGCGAACTGCGGGTTGCTCGTGATCTGCTGAAGCAGCTGGGGATTCGACTGCAGCGCTGCGAGCGGATTCTGACCGCCGCCGGCGCCGTTGATCAAGCCGCTGAGCTGGGGATTCGCCATCAGCTGCTGGAGCAGCTGCGGGTTCTGGGTTAGGAGATCCAAAGGATTGGTGCCGCCAAGGGGATCTTTGCTGTCCTTGTCCTTGGTGTCGTCCTTCTTGTCGTCTTTGTCTTTGGTGTCTTCTTCCTCGTTGTCCTTCGAGGAATTGTCGTTCTCCGACTGGTCGGAGACCTTGGAGTTCTTGTTGGCTTTGGAGTCGCCGGAGCTCTCGCTCTCTTCTTCCGCCGCTTCGTGGCCGCCTTCTTTTTTCTTCTGCGCCTTCTGGCCGCACGCGACGAGCGACAGGGCGACGACGAGGCCGAGGGCGTATTGGGTGGGACGGGCGAGCATGCGAACTCCTTTAATGGTCTTCTCTAGGGGAAGCCGGATATCCGCAGCAGACGACAGGGGGCGAGGCAGAAGGATGTAGAGTCAGGAAAAGCAAGAAGCATTCCCCGAAGAGATCTTGAAATATTGAGGGCTTACGCGTCAAAATCTGTTTAATGATTGGACGGATGCTCGGGGCCGGAACCCGGAGACGATTGTATCGTACTGAAACTACTCGATCATTTGGACGGCTAATGCTTCGTCGAAAGCTCAGGCTCCGACCAATCCTTGGGCAGTTTGGCGCGGAACAGAAGGTAGGGAACGATCCCGAGCAGATTCAGGCTCAGTTGGCCCAACACCATGATATTGAAGACGTTTGCTCCGCCCGTCCAGCCCGCCAGGGTAAACAGCCTGTCAAACGCGACGTGGCCGACGCCGAGGCCCCCGGGCGCCAGCGGCAAAGCCGTCGCCATCACTCCTATCGGAAATACCACGGCGAAGATTCCGGGGTCGGGGCTTTGACCGGTCAGGCGGTGGGTCAGGAAGAGCGCGTAGCTTAGCGCTCCAAAGTGAATGATCAAGGACAGGAAAATGGTCCCAAAAACCAGGCCCGGACGCTGTCGGTAACATCGTAAAGCATTATAGATGTTAAACAAAATTCGAAACCCAGGAACCTTGCGGGAGAGCAGACCCCGGATCGGATCGCGCTCTTCCGGGAAAGGGTAAAAGACCAGGCCCAGGCCCAGGGCGATACCGACCAGGCCGACCACCACGAAGACGGCGATCGGCATCAGACTGGGATGGCTCGCGAGGAAACCCCAGTTCCAGGCGACGGCGACGCCCGCCACGACGAAGAGACCCGTCAAACCGATGATCCGGTCGAGCAGAACGGTCAGCATCGCCGGAGTCTTCGAGTCGGCTTTCTGCTCGCGGATGACATAGACCGCCTTGACGATGTCCCCGCCAACGGAGCCCGGCATCGCCGTGTTGAAGAAGAAGCCGATCAGCTGCAGGCTCAGCGCCCGAAAATAAGGCATTTTCAGACCTACGCCGGAGAGCAGCAGGTTCCAACGGAGCGAGCCCAGGCCGACGTAAAGCACGCTCCAGACCGCGAGGTTGAAGAGCAGGATCTTCGGCTCGCGAAAGATGATCGCGACCTGATTGAGATCCAGCTTGCCGGAGTCGACGAGCCAGTAGAGTAGGGCGGCCACCAGCAGAAGTTTGCCGGTGTTGATCAGCACGTTGCGCATCGAAGTCTTATACGACGGGCAGCGCCGCGAATCATTACGTGGATATTTTTTGCTAAAGTTTTTCGCTAGTTATAGGGGCGTCCCAGGGGAGTTCTCAGGCCTCGGTCGAATCGGCCGATAGCTTCCTTGGCGTCCTTTTCTCTGTATGTTCTCAATGTTGCAGGGTTTCCCGAAGCCATGTCGAGCGTCCTCGCCAACAAAAAAATAAAAATCATCGTCGTCGACCCGTCGGGCCCCGTGCGCCAAATGATGGCGGACACCGTGCGCACGGCGCTCGGTTTCGAGTCGGTCGAAGGCAAACCTTCGATTCAGGACGCGTTGGCGCATCTCGAAGTCGATCATGCCGATTGGATCATCGCTCCGCTTGGCGCCGACCAGCCGGTAAACGCGCTGCATCTTTTGAAAATCTGCACCGAGAATCCGGCGCTGAAAGGCGTCCGCATTTCGCTATGCCTCGAAGAGTCGGAGCGTCACGTTCTGCCGGTCGCTTTCGAAATGGGGCTTTTGTCCGCCCACTCCAAGCCGTTCACGAAGGACTCGCTGACGGAAGAGCTCAAGGCCTTTCACGGCGTCCTCGAAGGCCAGAATTTCAACGAGCCCATGACTGCGGCGCACTACCTCCGCGCCCATTTGAAGAGCGTCAAAAATCACGCCGCCCAGATCGAGCTCGAGAAGGGTCTCCTCGACCTTTATCCGGGCAACGCCAAAGTGCTGCTGCAAATGGTCGAGCCGACCTTCAACCTCGACAAGAAAGACGCCGCGAAAAAGACGCTCGCGCAGGTCAAGACGCTCGATCCGGCGCTCGCCGATCAAGCGGACGAGCTTTCGAAAAAACTCTTCGGCGAAGCCGCCCCCGCCTTGGCTGCCGACGGCACCTCGGGCGTCAACCTGGTCGGCGCCGCCAGCGTCGTCATCGTCGACTCCGACGACACCGTAGGAAAAGCGGTCGAGGATCTGTTGAAGTCGCTCGGCGTGCCGACCATCAACCGCTTCCCGAACGGCGAAGAGGCTTGGGCCTTCCTCGAGAAGAATGCCGAGCCCGACCTGCTCGTCATGGAATGGCGCATTCCCAAGCTCTCGGGACCGCTACTCGTCCAGCGCGTCCGCCATCACGGCTTCCTGAACGTACCGATCATCGTCCTGAGCTCGCTGCTCAAGCCCGAAGACATGCCGTTCGTCCGCGAGATCGGCGTCGCCAACATCATCCAAAAGCCGCTGAACAAAGACCTGTTCATCCCCGGCTTGATCTGGACGATGCAGCAGGAACGCCTGCCGACCGAGCAGCAGTCGCTCGAACGCAAGATCCGCCATCTCCTCAAAGCCAACAAGAGAGACGAGGCCGAGCCGCTGCGCGCCCAACTGCTGACCGATCCCCAGGTGCCGCAGGCGAAGAAGCGCCTCTGCGAAGCCGAGTTCGCCTACGTCACCGGCAACTATCCGTTGGCTCGGGACGCGGGCGTCGAAGCGCTCAAGCTCGCCGGCGACAGCATCCTGGTCCTGAACCTGCTCGGCAAGACCTTCATGCGTCTCAGCCAGTTCGAAGCCGCCATGAAATGCTTCAATAAGGCGCAGGAACTCTCGCCGAACAACATCGAGCGCCTCTGCAACATGGCCGAAGTCCAGACCGAGCTCGGCGACAACACCGGCGCCGAAGACACGCTGGGTGACGCCAAGACGCTCGATCCCGACGCCAAGCAAGTTACCGACGCCGAGATCAAGGTCGCGATCACCAAAGGCGACACCAACACCGCCAAGAAGATCATGAGTTCGCTCGAGTCGCTCGATCACATCGTTTCCTACATGAACAACAAAGCCGTCGCGCACGCCAAGTGCGGGCTGCCGAAGGAAGCCATCGAGCTCTACCAGAAGACGATGAACTCGGTTCCGGAAGACCGGATCGAGACGCTGGCTATCGTCCAATACAACCTCGCCCTCGCCCTCGTCCGTTCGGGCGACATCGAAGGCGCCGTCGACATCCTCGACCGCGTGCTGAAGCACAAGGGCGTCAAAGTCGGCAAAAAAGCCTACGCGCTCAAGACCCGGATCAAGCAAGCCCTGGAGAAGGGCACCGAGTTCAAGCTGCATTCGAGCGACGCCGCTGAGCAAAAGCCCGCCGTCGCCGGTCCGGCGCCGCAAGCCGAAAAGGCGTCGACGGAAGCCGAGCACGCTGCCAAGCTCAGCTCCGACGACGACCACCGCCGCATGCTCGCGGCCGTCGAAGCCAAGCGCGGCGACCTCTGCTGCTTCATGATTTTCCACAACGCCGACAAGGTCGATGACAAGATCAAAGGGATGCTGGCCAAGCCGCCGCGCTTCCAGCCCCGCGAAGCCATCGCACGCGATGAAGCCCTCGGCACCGATCGGGCGGCTAAGGCCGGCTAACAGCCCTTGTTGAGCCAAACGACGGTGCCACCCTCGGTGGCATCCGTTTCACTGCGATAATAGATGCGAAGGCGGACTTTGCCGACGGTGCTACTGCCGACTTTGCGCGGAAAGAGCCCCGAAGGAATGTGGATTTCCTGCGTGTCCGCCGCCCCGGCGGTGGCGCCGATCTCGAACCGGAGCCGGGTCAGGCCCGCGTCCCAGGTGCGTTTGATGTCGCCAGCTTCGTCCTCGTAATTCGCATTGTAAGGAGCTTCGAAGTTCGCGGCGACCTGAGCCAGTCGGGGCGCCTGCCCGCCCACCTTCTTGTAAAAGTCGAACTCGACGTCGATCCGGTCGAGCGTGGTCGCCGGCACCGGTTGACCCGTCGCGTCGAGCGGCGGAGCCACCTCGAGCGACACCTCGCCCGTCTGGCAGAAGGGCCGGGTCAGGCCGTTGTTGGCCGTCGGCGAGTCGTAAGCCACCGTCGCCATCGCACTCCCGGAGGCGTTCGCGGAAATTACGGTAGGCGGCATCGTCAGAATCGTCCGGAGGGCGCGCGGCACGGTCGCCTGCGCTCCCACCTTCGGCGCGATACGGATCGTGACGATTGCCTGGGGCTCGGGTAGCGCGCCGACGTAGCTACTGGCCCGCCAGACTTTATCCGTCACCTGGACCAGGTCACGATCGGTCACAGCCCAAAGCGGCGACGCGTTCGGAGGACTCTCGATGCCGGAAGCGAGCCGGGCGGCAGCCAGCCACCGGCCGCCTTCTTCCGCAAACGCGCGCTCGACGGCGCCGGCCTCCTTGGAGACGACGAGCACGCCGATCCGGCTCCAGGCGTTCAGGTCCTTACCGTAGTCGAGCGGGTGATCGATCCGGTTGTAGAACGAATTCAAAAGCACCGAGGCGTCGGAGATCACCAGGTGGCTCCCCACCGAAGCGGCGGAGAGGAACGCCGGTACGGGGAAGGTCGAAAAGTCGGCCTCGACGTCGGTCACCAGGCTGAAACCACCGCCCGTCTTGCCCTGCAGCCCCCCTGCCGTGAGATCGATGCTGCCGTGCCGGTCGAGCGGCACCACCACGTCGCCCATGTCGAAGCCGTAACCGCCCCGGTACGTAAAAGCCGTCTGCACCTCGGAGTTGGACGGGGAGAGATCGACGTCACCGATGAGCTGACTGTCGCGCACAAGGTGAAAGGAGTAAACCTCGTCTTCGACGAAATAGGAGAGAGGGATCTTGAATCCACCGTTGTCCGCCAAAGCGTAGAAGCTCGCAGTGGCCGACGAGTGGTTCAGCACCCAAAGCTCGCTGCCGCCGGCTGGTCGCGAAGTCGACCCGTAAAAGAAGTGACCGGAAACGTCCCGGATCTCGACCTCGACGGTGCCGCCGCCGCCATCCTCGTCGCCGGCTTCGTCGTCGTCACCGCCTCCTCCGCGCCCGCACGAGCCCCAGAGCAGGAGCGCTACGCCGAGCGTCGCGACGGAAGCGATGAGGTTGAAGCGAAGCCAGGGAGCCCGTTTCATCGGTCGTCCCCCAGGACGCGGAAGGCCGCCCAGTAGGCCGGGTGGTTGAAGTATTTCCGGGCAGTGATCTGAGCCTGGCGCAGGGCTTCGGCCTTGTCCTTGCCTTCGGACAGGTAGCGGTAGAAGCGCTTCATGGTCACGGCGCTCGCAACGTCGCTGATCCGCCAGAGGCTCGAGACGACGGTGTCGGCGCCCGCGTAGAAGAACGCCCGGTCCATCCCGATGATCTCGTCGCCCGCCGAAATCTTGCCGAGGCCGGTCTCGCAGGCGGAGAGCGTCACCAGTTTCGCCTTCGTCGTCATGCCGAAGATTTCACTCACCGAAAGATTGCCGTCCTGCCCGTCGGCTGCAGCCAGGAGCAGGCGGGATTCGGCCGGTGCGCTCGGCAGGAATTCGCCGTGAGTCGCGATGTGAAGGACGTCGAAGCCCTCCTGAGCGCCCTTCACGGCCGACTCGGTCGCTTCCGTGCCTTCCGCGGCGGAGACCCGGCCCATGTATCGGCCCATCACGTCGACTTCCTTGCCCGTGAACGGCAGCTCCGGATGGTCCTTGCCGAGCGGCGGATTGGCGAGGGCAAGAACCCGCGCCTCGCCCGTGACCGGGTGACCTTTGCCGGCGTGGACGTAACGGGCGAGCGTCGCGCTTTCGAGATAGTAGATGGGATAGCGGTCGATGACGAACGTCGCCTCGTCAAACGGCAAGGCCGCGAACGACAGGAAATGCAGGCTGGAATGCGGCACGATCGCCAACCGGTCGGCTCCCGCCAAGGCGTCGTTCATCGGCGTGATCAGAATGTCGGTGAGCTCCTTGCCTAGGTATTCCGGAGACGAAAAGTTCTGCATCAGCAGGCGGAAGTCGCGGATCCTGCCGAGCAGCTCTTTTTGGCCGATGGCGATCGCTTTGCCTTGGATTTGACCGCTTCTAATCACCCATATCAAGAGCTTGTCGGCCGTCACCATATATTCGAGGACGGCCGTGGTCGGCGGCAGCAGTTGCGCCAGCTCTTCCTTCGAGATGTCGTCGACTTTCACGAACTCCGTCAGCTGCGCGTCGGTGTTCCGCATCTTTTGAATGAGCTCGCCGTAGCGTTTCTGCGCTTCGGCGACCGCCGCTTTGTCGCCCTTTCGTTCCAGGCTTTCGACGTCGCTTTTTAGAGCTTTTTCCTGAGCGATCAACTCGCCGCTCTCTTGCCGGGCGAAGCGGAGCTTCTGCGTCCCGAGCGAGTCGATGAAGGCCCGGCTGCGCGACTTCTCGCTCACCTGCCAGGCCTGCTCCACCTTGCCGAGCTGCATCAGGACGACCGCGTAAGCTTCGTAGATTTCCTGGACGCCGGCGTCGGAAAGGAAGGCGCTCCGGGAGTCCTCGGACTTCAAGCCGGCGCGGAGCTTCTCGATCAACTCCGTCGCCGAGGCGTAGAACTTGGCGGCTTCCTCGAACTGCCCAGCCTTCACCTTGGCGGCGCCGATGCCGCCGTTGGCGCGCCAGACGAAGTCGAGCATGTAGCCCTTTTCCGACGTCTCGAGGGCTTTCCGGAAGAACGCTTCGGCCTCGGCGGCCTTTTGCTCCCTCAGCGCCATGTCGCCGAGTCCGAAATAGCAGTAGGCCGCGTTGTAGACGAGATTCAGTTCTTCGCTGGTCTTCAGCGCGTCGCCCAGGAGATCTTTGGCGCGGTTGAAGTCGCCTTTCAGGATGATGCTCAGTCCCATGTTCCGGTTGTCGTAGGCGATCGCGCTCTTCGACTTCAACTCTTCGTCGATTTTCAGCGCGACGTTGAAAAACTCGATCGACTGGTCGACCGCCCCGTTCTCGCGGGCAAGGAAGCCGTAGTTGTTGTAGAGAAGGCTGATCTGGCCCTTGAGGTTGAATTCCTGGGCTTGGGCGATGCCGTCGCGGGTGACTTTGAAAGCTTCTTTGGGTTGGCCAAGACGGTTGAGGATCAAGCCCTTGAGCCCGATGGCGTCCAGCTCCAGGTTGACGCGCGTCACCTTCTGCTCGATCTTGGCCGCTTCTAGCAGCGTCCGGGCGTTGAGGTCTTTGGCTTCCTGGTATTTGCCCGCCCGGAAGTAGGCGTTCGCCAGGATCTGGGTCGAACGGACGTAGAGCACGCGCTGGGTAGCCTTGTCGATGGTCGGCACGACCTGCTGCTCGAGAATCGCGATCGCGTCCTCGATCTGGCCGGTCTGGATCAGCGTGTTGGCTTTATCGACGAGTACCGGCAGGTAGGACTCCTGCTTGCCGAGCTTCTTGAACGCCGCGGCGGCCCGGTCGTAGTACTCGAGCGCTTCCGAGAACTTGCTCAGCTTGTTCCGGTAGATGTTACCGACGGCAAGGATGCGGTTCGCCGCCTCGAGCTCGTTTTCCTCGGCGTAAAATTCCGCGGATTTCTTATAGGCTTCGATCGCCTCATCATATTTGCTCTGGTTGTCGAGGTTGATCGCCCGCGTCTGATAGATCTTGCCGAGGGAAGACGGCTCATCCTCTTTCTTGAAGATCACCTCCGCCTCGGCAAGGAGGGCTTCCGCTTCTTCGTATTTTTTGGCGCTCGTCGCGGCGACGGCCGCGGACGAAACCGCCTGAGCGTAGGCCATCGCGTCTTTGCCTTTGATTTCGGCCATCACTTTCTTCTGAAAATGGAGGGCTTCGTCGAACTTCAGGCTCGAGAACAGCGCGGCTACGAGACTCTTGAGGAGCTTGGCCTTCTGCTCCGCCTCGCCACCGATCCTCTGGTGGTAGTACAGCGCCGTCTTGTAAGCCCGGATCGCGGTGTCGTAGTCCTTTTCTTCTTCGGCGTCGGTCGCTTCTTCGATCGCGTCGCCGATGTGCTCTTTCGCGTAGGCAATTTCCTCTTCCGAGGACACGCCGACGTAGCCAAGCAAACGTCCCGGGATCGCCGCGGCCTTCGCGGCCTCGCCGAGCGCCTTGTCGTCCAGTCCCTGGTAGAACGCCGGCCAGTTCACCTTGGCGTTCGCCGCCGGCGTCACTGCCAGCATCGTCGACGTCCCGGCGACCGCCCCGGCCAGACTGAGGCCGGCCCAGCCGTCGTGCCCTTCGCTCCCCTGCGACAAGTCGAGCGTGTCTCTTTGCACGTTGGCGAACACCAGGATGGTCATGTTCGGGTAGTCGGCTTTGACCAGGCGCTTGAGCGGCAAATCGTAAACGTAGTCCGTCGACGCCTTGCCTTCCGCCGCCGGGCCACGCACCACGCTCCGCCCGGGCTCGACGTCGTTCAGGGTCAGCGGCGCGTCGACGTGGATCAGGTTGTAAGCCCGAAGACGGCTGACCACCGGCACGGAATCGAGCAACGGCACGGCCTCGTAGTCGCGAGCGACGTTGGCCGAGCGGATCTCTTCGTTCGGCGTCTTGTCGAGTAGGTGGCCGATCGTCGATTTGGGCAGCGTACGCCGCCCAAAGTAGTCCGGAAGCACGTCGGGTGAGGGGAGGAAAGCGAGCACGGTTTTTTCCCGCAGCGTCATGCCGGAAACCTGCACGTCTTCCCAGGCGACTTCCCAGAGTTCCGCGCTCGGGACGAGATAGAGCCGGCCGCCGGAGGGAAGCGCCGCCGCTAGGCCGGACGACTGGAGAGCCTGAGTGTAGGCTTGTGCGTTGAACAGCGATGCCTGGTCGACCACGGCGGAGCCGGTCTTGACTCCCGCTTTCTCGAACAGGACGAAGGTCAGCTTGCCCTTCAGCGTCCGATGCGCGAGCAGAATCCCGTCGTTGGCTCCGAGCAGCGCCTGGATCTTCGCCGTCTCTTTGAGGGAGAGCATCTTCTGCAGGATGGGAACCGCCCCGAACGACCGGGTACTCATGTCGTTCAGGTGCAGGAGAAGGTAGCGGCGAAGAGCCGTGGCGACCGCGATGTCGTCTTTGCCGAGATCGGCCTCGAGCGTCCGCTCGAAGACTTCGCGGGCGGCCAAGCGATCGGTCGGCGAGCGCAGAATGCCGCCGCCGGCAATGAAACGGTCGAGAGCCTCGAAGGCTTTGGCGTCGTCGCCCTGGCTTGCCAACACCTTCCATTCGAGCAGCGGGTCGGTCAGGGCCTTCTTGCGGAAGTCAGTGACGACTCCGGCCATCGGAGCATCGGAGGCGACCTCTTTGACGGCGTCCTGGTATGCCAAGAGAGCCCCGTCCTGCCAGCCCTTCGGGGCGTCGAACTTTTTCATGATCGCGAGCGACTCTTCGAGGCCTCCTCTTAGACGAGCGTCGTCACCGGGAACACCCTTGGTCGCTTTGAACGACGACGACAGGGAGAGAAGCTGCGCCAGCGGCCGCGCTTCCGCCTTAGAGCCCTCGTTGAAGACCGGCCGAAGCTCCTCGGCGCTGGTGTCGAGGCCTTTGACCGTCTGCTCGACCTCCGCCTGGTCGAGCAGGCCGAGCGTCGCCAGCCTGAGCTGAACCCGGGCGTGGTTGATGCTGTTCAACACTTCGCCCTTCGCCATGTACTTCTGGTCTTCCGGGCGGAGCAGCTTTGCCGTGCCTTCGGCTGCGCTGAACATTTCGCGCGCCTTTAGGTGTTGGCCGCCCGAAAGACGGAGGTCGGCGACGTGGTTTTCCGCGACCGAGATCTCTTCCGCCAGGACGTTGTCTTCCGCGTCCTCGTCGTCGATCATCTTGTCGCGCTTGAGTTTCAGCTGGGCAAGCTTGGCTTCGTAGGCTTCGAGCATCAGGTCCTGCCGCTCGAGCTTC
>JAYVBB010000398.1:0-10011 GCA_043750715.1 Pseudomonadota bacterium
GGTCGGGAAGCAGGAGTTGGCGAAACCGCTTGGCCCGGCCGAGCGCTTCCGTGAGAAACGGTACGTAGGCATCACCCGGATCGCGTCCCTCGGCGTACATCCCGATCTTGAACCGCCGCCAATCGTCCGGTTTGAAGAAATCGGACTCGATGACCTTGCCGTCGGCGCTGATCAAATGCCCCGGCCGCTCGGGGAAGAAGCAGAACACCGAGGGGAACGTCTTCACGACGTCGGGACCGACGATTCGGGCGTTGAGCCCCGTGTCGGTACCTTGATGAAGGTCGGTCAGGAAACCGATGCCGCCCCCGAGGGGCGAGCCGGCGAGGACCACGCGGTCGAAAAGCTCGGGATTTCGGTTCATCACTGCCAGGGCGAGCATTCCGCCCATGCTGTGGCCGACGACCTGGACCTTCTTGCCGCCGTGGCGGCTTTTCACCGATTCGAGGAACTTGGCGAACGTCGCCATCGTTTCGAGATTGTCCCGGCGCCAATCGTAGCTGAACTGGTAGAAGGGTTTCCCCCACGAGCCGGCGGCCTTCAACCAGGGGCCGTAGATGTCGACGCCGATCAGAATGGGAAGGACGTTGATCCGCGCCAGGATCTTGCCGGGCAGGAGATTCCCGAGAGGCTGCCGCCCGTCTTCGAAGCGGGTCTCGAGGCGAAGGTCCGGAGTCGAGAAGCCGAGCGCCTGAGACGCGCCGACCCACTCGACGGAGCCCGTTTCGCTCAAAAGCTCGGAGCCCTTGATGCCATGGATGAAGACCAGGGGCGTTGCTTCCTCTGCCATCACAGGAGAGTCCCAACAAACGAGAAATGCTAGTAAAGCTGCCGAAAGTCCGAGGAAGCCTTTGGCCTTTCCACGCCTTCCGGCTTGTGTGATAGTGGGGTTCATACTTTAGTAATCGCACACTTGGCGGATTTCGGAAAGCTGATGAACGCCCGTAAAGCCCTGATTGCCATCCTGACTGTCGCACTCGTGATCGAGGTCCTCTGGCCGGTCGTCGGGTTCTTCGCTCCCAGCTTCCTGCTCGAGCTGTTTAAAATGGCGCCGACACCCGACGTCAGCTTCCTGGCCTTCGTCATCTCGTGGTGCCTGCTCTTCGTCGCCATCGTCTGCGCCCTGGCGTTGAAGCTCGTGCTGAAGAACCAAGCCATGGGGTGGACGCTCAGCTACATCCTAGGCTTTTGGTGGGTCGGTATCGGCGGCAGCCTCTTCCTGATCCACGGCAAGATCGAGAACCTCTTCCTCGACGGCCTGAAGGGCGCGCTGATCGTCGCCGCCGCTTATGCGAGCCGCGCCGAGGCCCGCGCATGAACGAAAACCCGGGCAGCATCCTCGTCCCCGCGAAAGACCCGGCCCGCACGGCTTCGGGCTACATCGCGCGGCCGGTTTCGACGATCGAGACGACGGTCAGCCGCGTCCTCTGCCGGGTGCTCTTCCTCCCCCTTTACTACTTCTGCGTCGGGGCCATGCGCTACCTCGGCGGCTGGCGCATCGACAATCTGGACGAAATCCGTGCCCTCTATAAAGAGGCCTGCGCGGGAGGCGAGCCGCTGCTCATCTGCGCCAACCACCTGACCTTCATCGACTCGGCCTTGATGCACTGGGGCTTCGGCTCCGGCCCCTGGTACCTCGCCAACTTCCCGAAGTTCGCGTGGAACCTGCCGGCCGGCGACTTCTTCAAGAAAAAACTCTTCCACCGCTTCATGGGCCAGGTTTCGAAGTGCCTCTGGATCCACCGCGACGGGTCGAAGGAGCACAAGGACTCGGTGTCCCGGATGTGCATCCAGCTCGTGAAGAACGGCGAAATCGTCACCCTTTTCCCGGAAGGCAAGCGGAGCCGCACCGGCCGCTTCGATCCGGACAAGCTGGCGTACGGCGTCGGCAAAATGGTGATGGACCTCGGAGGCTCCTGCCGGATCCTTTGTGCATACGTCCGGGCCGAAGGCCAGGACACCTACTCGAACTATCCGCCGAAGGGCGCCCACATCTACTTCAAAGCCGAGCTGATTCAAGCCCGCAGCGCGCTCAGCGGCCGCGACGCGTACCAGGAAATCGTGGGACACGTCGGCCGGACGATCAAGAGCATGGAAGACCGCTACTTTGAGCCCCGCGCCTGAAAGCCGCTCGCGGCCTCTAGCCTTGATCACCGGCGCGACGTCCGGGATCGGCAAAGCGCTTGCTCACTGCTTCGCCAAGGACGGGCACGACATCGTGCTCGTCGCCCGCGACGAGACCGCCCTGACCGCGGTCGCGGCCGAGATCGGCGCCCGCCACGGCGTCGGCACGTTCCGGATCAAGGGCGACCTGAGCCAGGCGGAGACGCCGCGCGCGATCACCGCTGAGCTGAAGCGTCAGGGTCTGCACGTCGACTATCTCGTCAACAACGCCGGCTTCGGCGTGCACGGGCCATTCATCGATACCGACCTGACGTCCGAGCTCGCGATGGTGAACCTCCAGATCGGCGCGCTCCTGGCGTTGACGAAAGACCTGGTTCCCGGGATGGTCGCGCGCCGGCGCGGCGGCGTCCTGAACGTGGCCTCCGTCTACACCTTCTCGCCGGTCGCCTTTCAGTCCGTCTACGGCGCGTGCAAAGCGTTCATCTACTCCTTCTCGGAAGCGCTCGCGAGCGAAACGCGCGGCAGCGGCCTCAAAATCTCGACGCTTTGCCCCGGCTCGACCGCGACCGAGTTCAGGAAACGCGCCGGCGTCCTCGAAAAGCGCCAACCAAGCGCCACCGCCGAGTGGGTCGCCGCGCAAGGCTACGCCGCGTTGATGCGCGGGAGCCGGCTTTCGGTCCCGGGTCTACGCAACAAGATCTTCGTGTTCTTCGGGCGGCATCTGCCCGCGGGTGGCATCACTACGGTGCTGCGCGTGATCAACAAGTTCCGCGGTGTGGGCGGCACGCACTAAGGTCAGGCTGCGGCCTGCATGGCCGCGGCAGAGGCTGCGTTGAATTCATCCATCAGAGCGCGCAGCTTTTCGGGCGGCTGGCTGCCGTCCGCCATGCGCGTCTGCCAGACCTGCTCGACTTCCGCGAATTCGGTGACGCCGATGCCGTGGGGCTTCAGGATCTTGCCCAGGGCTTCGTCGTCGAAGGCACCGGTGCGATTCCGCTCGGCGTTGATCTTCGCGTAGCTCTTGATGTCGATGCCGTTGACGGGAGGATAGCCGTGGCCGGCCGCCTTCGCCGCGGGCGCTTTCGCGGCAGGCGCGGCCTTCGCGACGGGAGAAGCGGGGGAGGACGCGATCGGCCGGGGCGTCAAAGTCGATACGCCCACGGGAGAGGACGAGGTAGCCGGCTTCACCTTCTTTTCCACGGCCGCGTGGCCGGACTTCTTCAAACCGAATTCCGCGACGTCACCGGCGATCGCACCACCGAGGCCGCCGCCGACTCCGCTCTGCACGGCGTCGCCGCCAATCTTGGCGCCCGCCGAGACGGCTTTCTTCGCCACTTCGTGACCGACGCTCTTGGCTAAGTCCTTGGCGTGACCTTTGATCTTGCTGCCGATGCCGTCGCTCGTTTTCGCGGCGACGAACGCCCCGATCTCGCGACGCTTCCAGTAACCGACGCCGGCTCCGCCCAGGACGACGAAGCCGAGAAACCACGGCCACTTTGCGGCCGGCTTCTTGTTGCCTTCTTGTTTGACCGACGACGATTTCTTTTTTGCCTTGCCGGCTTTCGCTACGACGATGGAGGCAACCCTTGGTGCAGCGTTCGCGTGGGCGAGCGGAGCAGCCGAGCCAGCCAACAAAACGAGGGCGAAGAACCAGGACTTCGAGGTCATGCGTGTCACCATCCTGCCTTTTTCATCGGCAGAAATAGGCCCCACTCGTGCGCACGCGAAAAGGCCCGAGCGTCCTGACAGGACATTCGGGCCTTTTTGTCAGTCTTACCAAGCCGGCCAGCTACTCTTAACGCCGCAGCTCGGCTGAGAAAGGGACCTCAGAATTCGTAGCCGAGGGTCAGCATCGCGAGGGAGAACTGGATCTGGCCTTCGAGCTTCTCGCTAACCTTCTTCTGGAACTCCGACGGATCGTAATCGGCGTCGTCCGCTGCCGTCACGCCGCTCGACGCGGAGATTTCGGAAGAGTCGCCGCGGTCTTTGACCGAAGTCGCCAGATGCGCGCCGGCTCCGACCCATTCGCCGCCGAGGACGAGGCCGTTCTTCAGACGCCATTGGTTGCCCAGGCCGACGTGGGCCATCAGCATGCTCGCGGAATACTTCCGGCTGCTGTGGTCGTCGGTGTCGCCGAAGTAAAAGCCGTACTCGCCGTTCACCAGGTTGAAGCTGAGGCCGCTGGAAACGAAGAGCGAGTTCCAGACGAAGTAGCGACCCTGAGCCTTGAAGCCGGTGAGGTCGATGTTCAGGTATTCATTGAGGGCCGCCGTGTCGCCGCCTTGGGTCCGCGAATCGATCGCCGACGAGACCTTGTTGATCTCGACGCCGAGCTGCAACTTCCTGCCCGCCATGTACCAGAGGTCGATGCCGCCGCCGACGCCGACGTAGAGAAAGCCCGCGGTCGCCGCGACGCCGACTTCGCCTTCGCGACCGTCGGGACGGTACGACTCGCGCTTTTCCGCCGTCGCCTGCGACGTCGCGGAGTAGTTCGTTTGGATCATGCCCGTCTTTTTCGTGGCTTTCGGTTTCGCTTGCGCGACCGAGGTGAAGAGACAGGTGAACAGAGTGACCGCAACAACCAGCTTCATAGAACCCCCAAGAGCAGCAGCAGTTGGGGTCTGGATTGCAGGTCCGATGCCAGGTCAAACAACGCCTGATTTCAGCACGTTACCTGGCCATGGTGCGGCTAAGGACTTTACAGCGAGGGCCGGCGGGCGAGGACCCGATCTTAGTGAATCCGGTCGCCTTTTGTTACCAGCGGAATCCGCCGCGGCTGCGGAAAGCTTGAAAAATCCGCCTGGCGGGCATCTTGCAAAAGCGCCGTGCCCGCTTACGGATCAGCAGGCCAACACGCCGGGGGACAAAACACGATGAAACGAGCCCTTTTGACGCTTTTCAGCGTCGCCTTTCTAGGACAGACGGCGTTTGCCGTCGACTACGACTATGAATCCGCGCGCCACGCCTGGGAAGCCAAGCAGGACATCGCGGACGACGCGACCCAGGAGTACCAGTCCGCAAAATCGCTGCTCGACTCGCTGCAGGGGACTGTCGATCGCGAAAGCATCAACGTGCAGACCCTCCAGACTCAGGTCAACAACCTGAAGAACCGCATCGCCGACAAGCGGTCGCAGGTGCAACAGAAGCAAACGGAACGGGAGCAGGCCATAGCGGCTCGCGACGACCTCAAAGACCGCCTGACCGACAAGCAGGACGAACTTTCGGACGTGCAGCGCGACCGCCAAAACCAGGACGACCAGGTTCGGAGTCTGCGTCAGGCAGAGCGGGAGCTCGAGCAGCTGATTCGCCAGCTCGAAAACCAGCCGGGTGACGGCGCCTGGACCTGCGTGTACGTCGACCACGGGTTCGAGGAGCACCGCAACGGGCATCCCTCGACCAGTGACGACCGTGCAACCGCGAACGCGGATGCCAACGCCGCCTGCCTCGCCGTTCACGGATCCTGCGATCTGAGCGAATGCCGCCAGCCGCCGAGTCCCGAGCTCCGCCAAGCCCAGCAGAACCTGGAACGCGTCAGCCGGGACCGCGAAGACGCGGAACGCCGTCTGTCCGACCTCGACAACCGCATCAGCCGCCTCCGGTCCGACGTCGACGACTTGCAGGACGACATTCAAGCGAAGAACACGACGATCACCCGCCTCGCCAGCGAAATCCAAGAGCTGAATGCGGACATTCAGGATTTGAGCGCCGACCTCGACCTGGCCCGCGGGCGCCTGACGTCCGCCACGATCGCGCTCGACGAAGCCCGCCGCGGCCGCGACCGCCAAATGCCGGTCGTCGACCAGGCCCGGTCGCGCATGCAGACTGCCCTCGCCGCGGCGAACAATGCCAAGGCCAACTACGACCAGGTCCTCGCCAACTACAACAACGCCCGCTCCGCCGCCGACGGCCACGGCCGCTCACAAGCCGCCGCCGACGCCGGCCGCGAAGCGACCGAGCGCGCCACAGCCGTCGCCGCGACGGACGGGGACCAGGACGGCACTGCTAAAGGCCGGACCGACGGCACCGCCGCCGCGCGCGAAGTCGCTGGTGTTCAAGGCTACAACCGCGGGCTGGCCCGCGGCGACTCCGACTCGACCCTAGGCGACGCCTTCGCCAGCGGCATCGCCGCCGGCAAAACCCTCGCCCACGCCAAAGCCGACGCGGAAGACAAGCCCGCTTCCTACAACTCGACGCTGGCGGCCTTGCTCGCTTCGACTCCGGACGAAACCGTCGAACTCGACATTGCGTCGAGCCTCCCCGACGTGCCGGGCGACGTCGGCCCGATCCAGGCGCCCACGCCGAAAGCCATCGGCAGCGTCGGTACCCCCGTCTTCACGCCGAAAGACGACGTGCCGGTCCGCATTCCGACCGCCGGCAACGCGGCGAGCAACCCTCCGCGCGCCGATCACCGCTACGACCAGGCGCGGTGCGACGGCGAGCCGCTCTCCGAATTCGTGACCATCTGCCGCAACAGCTACGCCGCGGAATATGATCCGGCGTTCGCCCGTGGCTACGATTCTTCCTACCGCACTCTGTACGCCGCCGCCTTCTCGACGTCCGCCCGGATCGCCTATACGGCGGCCCGTCAGACGGCATTCCCCGACGTCGAGCTCGCGCAGGCGAAAGCCGGCGCGAAAGACCTCGGCATTCTCCGCGGCTTCGCCGGAGAAATCCCGGCGGCGAAAACGCAGGCCGTCGCGGCCGGCCAGGCCGACGTCGGGCGTCTGAAGCAACGGGGCTACGTCCCGGCGCTGCGTTCGGTGGCACTCGTCGATGACGTCCAGGACGGCGTGCTCGCCCCGGGTGAAGTCGTCCGCCTGAAAGTCGTCGTCGACAACCTCGGTGATTTGAACGGCGCGAAGGAAGACCTGATCGTCCGCCTCACGGGCATCGACAACGCTGCCTTCGACGTGACGCTCCGGAAACTTCCGGCGCTCCAAGCCCACTCGCGCATCGTCTTGACTGGAGTCCTGCCGGGCCGCCTGGCCCGCGAAGCCGGTAAGACCGCGCACGTGAAAGCGCAGCTCGCGCTCGCCCAGGCACCCGATCGCGCGCTCGACGAAGCCGACTTCGAAGGTCTGATCAAGAGCCCGGTCGAGATTCCGGCCGTCACGCTGCCCGCCGGCATGCGCATCGGCACCGCCGCCGACGCGGCGATCTCGCTGAAAAACAACACCCAGCAAGAGATTCCCGCCGGAGCCGCCACGCTTCGCCTCGTCGGCGACGGCCTCACGACCACGGCCACCTCCGTCAACCTGCCCCGCATCGCGGGGGGCGCTACCGTGACGGTCACCGTCCGCGTGACGCCGACCGCCGCCGCCAGCGAGTCCATTCCGGTCAATTTCCAGCTGACCCTTGCCAACGTGGGCGGCGCCGACACGCTGACGATTGCGAAAGGAGTGGTGGTACCGGTCGTTCGCCCGGCTACCCTGCGCGTCTGCATCCCGAACTGCGGCGCCACCCTGAGCCTGCCCTTGCACGTGAGAGCTGGCACCGCCTTCTCGATTCCAACGGAAATGAAGACTACGGCGCAAGGATCCTTCACCTTCGGCAAGGTTTCCGTTTCGAACCCCGGACTCGGCAACGTCAACAACACCACGTGGCGCGTCGGCCCGATGGACGCCGGGGCCGGAGCGGTCTCGCACGACAACTTCCAGTACACCGTCTCGCCGGAGCTGCGGGGCACGACGCAGTGGTTGCTGCTGGACCTAACGAACAACGGCGTGCAGATCCAGACCCTGAAACTCCCTCTCCAAGTGGACTGAGGAATTTCCGAACAAACGCGAGACCCGCGGGGCCGGCCCCGCGGGTCTTTCGCTTCCGGACGGGAAGTTACATCAGGGGCTGTTCGGCCAACGGATTCAGCCGGGGCGTCGGCGGCAGGCCGGCGGCCAGGAGTCCTTCCGAATCCAGCTCGTCGAGGGCGACCTCGGCGGCGGGGATCAGCTTGCCGGGATTCAGCACGCCCTTGGGGTCGAGCTTCGCCTTCAAGGCACGGAGCGCCTCGAGACCGGTCGCGCCGACTTCCTGTTTCATCCACGGCATGTGCTCGTAGCCCACCGCGTGGTGATGAGTCAGGGTCGCACCGAGGCGCATGATCTCGTCGGTGATGATCTTCTTGTAGGAGTAGTACTGCTCGAGCTCCTTGCCTGGAACCTGCGACGCCGCGTACGTGAAGTACAGACAGGCGCCCGTCTCGTACGTGTGCGAGATGTGGCAGCCAACGTAGCCCGCTCCGGCGTTGTCGCTCTGGAACTTGTCTTTGATCGCCTTGAGCGTGCCGCGGTAAACCGGCAGGATGTTCGTCCACGTCGCCGACGTCTCGGACACGTCGCACATGACGGCGTAATCCATGACGTAATCCCGAAGGTACGGCATGTCGAACTTGCTCTTCTGGAACGTCTTCCCGACGGAGGTGCCGAGGGGGAAGCCTCCGTGCTTTTTCATGATCTCGAAGGCCATCTTGCGCGCATGTTCGATCGCTTCGAGGGTGCCTTCGAAGCCGACGACCATCAGGCACGGCGCGGTGTAGTTCTTGCTCTTGAGGTACCTTTTGACGCCTTTGGTGATCAGGCCTTCGAGGCCCTTTTTCGGGGCCTTCATGTGCATCGCGAGCTCGGTTTCGCCCGAGTCCTGCAGCCGCACCATCGACGGCACGAAGTTCCGCTCGATGCATTCCTGGGTCGCAGCGACGCCCGCTTCGAAGGTCTTGAACATGAAGCCGCGGTAGTCTTTCACTGCCGGCGCGCGGTGGACGCGCATCGTCGCTTTGGTGATGACGCCGAGCACGCCTTCCGAGCCCATGATCAGGTGATTCAGGTCGGGACCGGCGGACGACGCCGGCACTTCCCTCGTCACGATCGTGCCGGCGGGAGTGACCATCGTGATCGAGACGGCCATGTGCTCGATCTTGCCGTAGGCGTCCGACTGCATGCCGGCCGAGCGAGTAGCAAGCCAGCCACCGAGGGTCGACCATTCGAACGAGTCGGGCGCGTGACCAAGGGACCAGCCTTGGGCTTGAAGATCTTTTTCGAGTTTCGGGCCGAGAATGCCGGCTTCGATGACGGCGGTGCGCGAGGCTTCGTCGATCGAGATCAGCTTGTTCATGCGGCGCATGTCCATGCTGACGATCATGCGGTCTTTTTCGTCCCGCGGATCGACGCCGCCGACGATGTTGGTGCCGCCGCCGAAGGGGATCACGCAGACGTTGTGCGTCGAGGCCGCTTCGATCACGGCGACGACGTCGTCGTGGCTTTCGGGGAAGACGATGAGGTCCGGAGCCTGCTGGACGTAACCTTTACGCGCCCAGAACAGGTTCGGGTAGCTCTTGCCGTAGCAATGGAGGATGCGCTCGTCTTCGTCGGTCGTGACCTGGTCGGCTTTGAGCAAACCGCGGACCGCCTGGACGAACTTCGGGTTCTGCTGAATCTGCGGAAGGATGAAGCTCTCGCGCGCGATCGGCGGCGTCAGCTTCTCGTCCGTCATGGCGAGCTTGCCTCTGATGAACGGCCAGAGGGTCGGCTTCTCTTTCATAGAGAACGTAATCTTCGGGTCGCCCCAGCCCCACCATTTCATCATCGCAAATTACCTTTGGGCGGCGCGTAGAGGCATTCTCGCTGGCCGCGGGAAGTAGTTGTGTTTGATGCCCCGCTCTATATACACGCTGAGTAGCTTGTGGTCGATCTTTGGGCAACGGATTCCGCGCGGCTCGAGCACCGACTTGGCGATGGTCGAATCGGTGCGGCAGCCGACCCGGAAGTCGAATTGTTCCTTACGGAACCACCACTTGAAGGCCTTGGTGGTGTAACTGTTGTACTCTTCGTCGCTGCCGCTGCCCGCCAGGCGGAGCTCGCGGTTGAACAGCAGGGCTTTGTATTCTTCCTGGGGCAC
>JAYVBB010000399.1:0-9847 GCA_043750715.1 Pseudomonadota bacterium
GCATTACTTACTCGGGAGGCGCCGTCGGGGTCGGGGTGTCGACCGGAGCCGGAGCCGGAGCTTCGTACACGGGAGCCGTTTCGACCGGCGCGGCTTCGACCGGCGCGGTTTCGTTGGGCATCGCGGCAGCACCGGGGTTGGCGATTTCCGAAGGATAAGTCTCAGCTGCCGCGACCGGAACGTAGCCCGTTTCACGAACGGAGGTCGCAGAGCCGCCGAAGTTGTCCGCAGCCGTCGGATAGGTGGCGGTCTCGGTCGCGCCGGGATTCGTTCCTTCGTCGGCGTTACCGACCGGCTGGTCGGCGACGGAAGTGATGACGTTGTCGCCTTCGTTGGATCCCGCGACGCCTGTCGTCCCGACGTTTACAGGGTTCGGCGCGTCGACGGCCGTCGTCTCCCGAGTGGCGGGAGTCGTAGCGGGATCGGCTTTGGCGATCGCTTCTTCGGTTTTCGATTCCTGTTTGGCCGCCGCGTCGATTTCTTCCGCCTTCGGTGCGGGGGTCGGTGCCATTTCGGGCCAATGGATGGTCGTGCCGTCTTTTTCGTAGATGTGGCTGCTGTCCGTTTTGTCCCGCAACTGCTCGACCCGTGACGTCAGCTGGGTTTTCGCCTCACCGGGTTTGCTCGGGAACATAACGCTTTCCGGTCCCTTGGCCGGGTCGTACGTTTTGAGTTCGTGAACCTGGGCGCCGGTTTTACCCATGGTGTCACCGTAGGCTTTGGCTAACGCAGGATCGTCGGTTTTCCCGTTCCAGGTGAATGGTGTGCCGGTTGCTGTGGCGCTGTTGCCGCGCTGGGCCTCTTTGAAGCGGTAGAGAGCCTGACCGTCGTCGTTTGTGCCGACTTGGTAGAGGCCGACCGAGTGATAGACTCGTTCGCCTTCCTTCATATACGAGACTTTGGCAGCCTGAGCATTCAATCCGGTTTGCTGGTTGAATCCTGTGAGGTCCGCCGCGGTGAAGTCCTGGCAGTTGAAGCGGTTGCCCGTGTAGTCTTTGCCGTCCTTTTTCTGGTCGCCGGTGGTATAGGTCGCCTGGTTGGAACTACTCGTGAACTGGTCGAAGTTCGGCAGCGTTTGACCACGCGTGTTGATGTAGTCGCGCGCCTCTTGACCACCGAGCTGCTGCTGAGACCAGCCGAGTTGTTGTTGATAGGCGGTACGGTTTTGGTCGTTGGTGTTCGGCGCAGGTTGCGCAGGAACTGGAACCGGGGTTTCCTTGCTCGGCAGCGGAGCATTGTTTACCGGCAGCGGAGTATTGTTCACAGGCTGCGGCAAAGTATTGCCCGGTTGCGGCACGGTGCCAGGCTGCGGCACGGTGCTCGGAGCAGGCTTCAGGGTCGTCGACGGGAGCGGCTGCGGAGCGGGCAAAGTGCCAGCCCAACCGGTGCCGCCGCCAGAACCACCGCCGGCAGGAAGCGGATTGTCGGTCGAGCCACCGGACGACGGGCCGCCACCGGAAGGCGCCGAACCGTAGGACGAGCCGCCGCCGGAAATCGGCGTCGAGGAAGACTGTCCCTGGCCTTGAGATCCTCCCCCAAGCGACGGCGTCGAGTTGGTCGTCGTCCGGGTGACGAGGCCTTGCAAGTCGGCATAGTAAACTGCGCCGTCGTTCTGGCGCTTCCACTTGTAGTCACCTTGCGCGGTTTGCCCGAGATACATCCACTGCGTGGTTTGAACGGCCTGGCCCGAGCTCGTCCGGTCGACGCTCTGCGAGGTGTAGACGGGATAACCTTGATAGGTACCCGTACGGGCGTAGTAGTAGCCGTTGCGAGAGTTGGACAGGATCCACTTCAGACCGCCGCCGGACCGGGCGTTCTGGTTGTTTAACGCGAAGCCGGTCGCCTGCCCCGATTCGAAGCCGTTCGCGTCTTCGTCGGAAGTCAGGGACATCGCCGGAGCGAGACCGCGCAGATCGGGAGGCGTGTCGACGGCGCGCGGGTTGCTGAAGCTGAAGACGGGCGACGGCTCGGAGCCGATGCGCACGCGGAAGAGGTCCTGAAAACTGCGCGTGCGGCTGGCCAAAGACTTGATGACGGGATGGATGGGAGCCAACTTCGCGTTCATGGAAGCGGGGAGCGCCCGACCAGGCGAAGGATTGCTTTGGCCCGAAAGGCCGAGGTCCTTTTCGATCGTCTTGGAGACGGTCCAGGCGACGTCCAAGCCGGCGGTCCGTTCCCTTGCTTCACCGGACAACGCCGCCAGGTCGGAGACCGCGTCGTCTTCGATCCGGTCGACGCGCTCCGAAAGGGCGTCGCGCACGCCTTCGTAGCTGCCGACGACTTCGTAGTTGGTGAGCTTGTCGCATTTGTAACGTCTGAACTTGTTGAATTTGGTCTGGAGGCTGGTTTTGACGCACGGGTTGTAGAAAGCATCGAGCTGCTCGATGGCTTCTGCGACATCGGAGAAGTTTTTGCGCGGCAGGGCGCCGAGGTTTTCGGCCAGCCAGTTGTAGAATTGGACGCCGAACGTTTTGTGGGAAAGGTTGGCTCTGCCGCGGACGGCCAACCAGAGAGTCTGTTGCGCCAGGAAGGTGGTTTCGCTGTCTGGCGGGTTCGCGAACGTGTCGACGAAGCTCGTCGGGCCGACGATATGGCGCCCGATGACTTTGCAGCCCTCGTACTCCGCGGAGGCAGTCGCCGTCACGTTGACGATGACGGAGCCGTCACGACGGATGAGGTCCGGCCGGCGCGCAGCCAAAGTTTCGAGGAAGTTCAGGCGAATGGCCGAGTCGGACCCGAGGCACTGGACGAGGCCCAGCTGAAGGCGCAGTGCGTTCTCGACTTTGATCTTGTCGTCTTCGTAGAGAGCGTCCGGACCCGGCTTGTAGTAGTTCCGCATCAAGATCAAGCCGAACGCCGAATTGCCGTCCTTCGAGACGATCGCGTTGATGTCGGAGTTCTGAGCCTTTGGCTTACAGGAGCCAACGGCGGCAGCGACGAACGCGGCGGCCAGAAGGGGTCGGATCAATCGACCTAGATTCGTCATGCTCGAGACTCCGTACAAGTCTGCAGTCCGAAAGGCGTTAAAGGGGAACCACCATCCTTATCGGAACTAGTTGGTCAAACTTGACATACCTTGATTGAATCCTGTTTTTTCGCTATGTTACAGGTCCAGGAGGATTATCATGGGTCGATTCGCAAACGTTACAAAGCTGGCCGGGCCACTGCTCCTCACTGCAGCCTGCGTTGGAGGAAACAGCGGTATGGCGGAAGACAAAAAATGGGGCGGGCCGGTGAGCGACGAAGCGGTCTGCTTGCTGCTCGACAAAGCTGGCGTCATTTCGCAACGGATGATTACGGACGAAGCGGACTGCAAAAAACAGGCGGCGGCCGCGAAGCTTGACCACGCTTTCATTCGTGACGAGCCGTTGGCCAAGTTTCCCGTCGGCGCCAAGCTTTCCGAAATTCAAGCCAAGAAGGATCCCGCGAAAAAATAGCGGGACCGTGCTCCGTGTCGACCAAACGCCTTTACATCATCGATGCCATGGCTCTCGCGTTCCGGAGTTTTTACGCGCTGGGCCGGTCGTCGCTCTCGACGAGCAAAGGTCTGCCGACCGGAGCGATCTACGGCGCCGCGATGTTCCTGAACAAGCTGATCCAGGAACAGCGACCGCACTACCTCGTCGCCGTGACCGACACCGACCACCCGACGTTTCGCCACGAGATGTACAAGGACTACAAGGCGACCCGGGACAAGATGCCCGACGACCTCAGCCAGCAGATCCCCCTGATTTTCGAGCTGTTCGCCCATTTCAACATGCCGCTGATCCAGATGCCGGGCAACGAAGCCGACGACATCATCGCGACGATCGCGACCAAATATGCCGGCCCGCAGCTCGATGCCTACATTGTCTCGGGTGACAAGGACTTCATGCAAGTGGTCGGCGACCACGTCTTCATGTTCGCGCCGAAGAAGAACGAAGAAGCCCTGATCGTCGACCGCGAGGAAGTGAAGGCGAAGTTCGGCGTGACTCCCGAGCAGGTCGTCGACTGCCTGGCGTTGATCGGCGACGCCGTCGACAACGTGCCGGGGGTCGAGGGAATCGGAGAAAAGGGCGCGGGCCAGCTGATCCAGACCTACGGCTCCCTCGAAGGCATTTACAAGAATCTCGACAAGATCACGGCGAAGAAACAAAAAGAAGGCCTCGAGCGCTGCAAGGCCGACGCCTTCCTGTCACGCGACCTGGTCACGCTCAAGCTCGATCTCGAAGTCCCGCTGAAGCTCGAGGACTTCGTTTGCGATGCGGACACCGCGACTTCGAACACCGCGTTGGCAGACTTCTACGAGCGCTTTGAATTCAAGACGCTGGCCGCGAAGACCCGTCCCAAAGCCGCCAAGGGCGCCGCCGCGACCCCTGCCACTCCCGTGATCGAGGTAACGAAGACCGAGGCGACCAACGTCACCGAAGTCGTCGACACCCACACCAAGCAACGGCTGAAAGAGGCCCTGGACAAGGCGAGCGAACTCACCCTCTTCGCCGACGGGCCGACGCTCGGCCTCGTAACGGCCGACGGCACGGCCTTTCAGGTGCCGCTGACCGAGGAGCTGATCTACCTGGTCCGCCCGGCACTCGGCCGCGACAGCGTGAAGAAGTTCGGCCACGGTATGAAGCTCGCCTGGCACACGCTCGACCAACGCGGGATCACGCTGGCGGGGCCGCTGTTCGACCTCGAGGTCGCCGACTACCTGATCGACCCGAACAACTACAATCACACCTTTGAGACGGTGATCGAACGCTATGCTCCGGGGCTCCAGGATGCCGGGGGAGCCGGGACGCGCGCGGCGCAAGTTCACGCCGCGAAAAATGCCATAGCAAGCCGCATTACGGCGATGGGCCTGACGACTGTCATGGATGAGATCGAGATGCCGCTCATTCCGGTGCTCGCCGCCATGGAACGCACGGGCGTTCACGTCGACGCCGAGTTTCTCGGCGAATACTCGGACGAGCTGGCGAAGCTCGCCGACAAGACCCTCGCGGAGCTCTACAAAGCCGCCGGAGAGGAGTTCAACGTCGGCTCACCGAAGCAGCTGCAAGCCCTGCTTTTCGACAAGTTGAAGCTCCAGGAGGAAGCCGGCATCAAACGGATGAAGAAGACGAAGACGGGATTCAGTACCGACGAGTCGGTGCTGCTGCGCCTCGCCCAGTTTCACCCGGTGCCGAAGCTCATCCTTGACTACCGCGCCGTGACCAAGCTCAAGAACACCTACGTCGACCCGCTGCCGCAGTTCATCGACCCGCGCACCGGCCGGATCCACACGACACTTCGCCAGACAGTCGCCGCCACAGGTCGCTTGTCGTCCGACAAGCCAAACCTGCAGAACATCCCGATGCGGAGCGCGATGGGCCGGAAGATCCGGCGCGCTTTCACCGCCGGTCGTCCGGGCTACGTGCTGATTTCGGCGGACTATTCGCAGGTCGAGATCCGCCTGCTCGCGCATCTGGCCGGCGACGAGCTGTTGATCGACGCCTTCAAGAAGGGCCTGGACATTCACACCGTCACGGCCGCGAAGATTTTCAACGTCCCCGAGAAGGACGTCGACCAGGTGCTCCGCTCCCGCGCCAAGGCAGTCAACTTCGGGATCATCTACGGCATGGGGCCGCAGCGCCTGGCGGCCGAGACGGGCGTGACGCTCGCGGAAGCGAAAGACTTCATCCGCCGCTACTTCGAGGTCTACCCCGGCATCTACCGCTTGACGGAAGATCTGGTCGAGTCAGCCAAGGAAAAGGGTTACTGCGTGACGATGAAGGGCCGCCGCCGGCCGATTCCCGAGATCGCCGACTCGAACCAGGGCATGGCTGCGCGTGGGGAAAACATCGCAATCAACGCGCCGATCCAAGGCAGCGCCGCCGACCTGATCAAGCTCGCGATGATCCGGATTCACGCCGAGCTCGCGAGCCGCCACCTGAAAACCCGAATGCTGCTGCAGGTCCACGACGAACTCGTCTTCTCCGCGCCGGAGAACGAGGTCGAGGAAGCGACCGCCCTGATCCGCCAAGGCATGGAGCACGCCTTCGAGACGAAGGTGCCTCTGAAGGTCGACATCCGCAGCGGCCACGACTGGCTCGCCGCTCACGGCTGATGCGGCGAGACCTTCCGGCATCGGATGATCGACGTGTCGTTGAATCCCGGGGTGTCCAACGCCTTGAAGACCAGGCCTTCGAGGCGTTCGTCGCTCTTGTCGAGGGCAGTCATGCACTTGTCCACCGTCTTGAGCAGGGGCAAGGTCTCGATGAACGGCGAGATGTAAACGCGGGGGAGCATATCCCAGCGTTCCTGATAGGTGCGGCCCTTGAGGACGAGGCCGTCCTTCTTCAGGTAATCGAAGACGTAAACTTTGTTTTCGCCCTTGAGCCATTCGGCGTCGATCACGGACCAGCCGGAGGAGGGCAGGAACAGGCGGCGCAGCTCGGCGGCGAGGTCGTCGGGCACTTCTTTTTTATGGAAGACGCCCTGGCGGTTGTAGACCAGGACTTCCTCGGCCGGATCGGCGGAGACGTGGAATTGCGCGCGATGGCCGTGGATCTTCAGCTGGCCGGCCCAGCCCATGTCGAGCACGCGCTTGATCGCCGCCGGATCGGGACGGATCTCGGTCTTCGGGTGCATGGCGCGGATGTAGGTCGAAAGAGGCACGGCAATGCGTCTCGAAAAAATGGTCGGCTCGAAAATGCTGGGCAACGCCACCGGCTCTCCGCGAATTCCTTGATTGAGGTGCAAGGAATATAGCGGCCTCAGCCGAAGTCGGCAATCACCGGGGCGTGATCGGAAGGTTTGTCTCCCTTCCTCTCGTCTCTGTCTACATAACAGGCAGTGAGCCGCTTCGTCATCGTTTCCGTGCCTAAAATCAGATCGATGCGGAGCCCGTGATTCTTAGGAAAGCCGAGCATCCGGTAATCCCACCAGGTGAACTGCGTTTCCGTCGGATGAAGATGCCGGAAAGAATCGCTGAGGCCGAAGTCCTGAACCTGCCGCAGCGCCTCGCGCTCGCGAGAGGAGCAGAGAATTTTTTCTCTCCACGCAGCCGGATCGTGCACGTCGAGGTCGCCCGGCGCGACGTTGAAATCACCGCAGACGACCAGACCGTGCTGAGGATTTTGCTCCCGGTCGAGATAACGGCGGAGCCTCGCCAGCCAATTGAGCTTGTAGAAATACTTGTCCGCGCCGACTTCCTGGCCGTTCGGGACGTAAGCCGAGATCACAGTGACGCCGTCGAACGTGCCGGCGATCATCCGCGACTGGGGGTCTTCCACGCCGTCCTTGAAGCTCCGGACGACGTTTTCCGCGGGCTTCTTGGAAAGCAGCGCGACGCCGTTGTAAGTCTTCTGCCCGAAGGCGGCAGCGTGATAGCCGAGCTGCTCGATCTGCGCGAAGGGGAACTTCTCGTCCATGCACTTCAGTTCCTGCAGGCACAGCACGTCCGGACTGTGGCGCTCGAGCAAAGCGAGCAGCCTGTCCAGCCGGGATCCGATCGAGTTCACGTTCCAAGTAATGATGCGCACGGGTCACCCCCGCCGGCATCCTACTTAATGTAGTTTTTGATCTTCAAGTCCCGAATGATTTCCTGCAGGTCTTCCTGCGTCTTGGCGAACTTTTTCGCCTTGCCCACTGCGCCCGGGACCGCCTTCATCAGCATGGGCTTGAACAGGCGGTCGAGCACGTCGGAGTCGAGGTTTTGCAGCGCTTCGACGACTTGGTCGTAGTTGGCTTCCAGCACCGCCGGGTCGAACCGGATGCTCTGGTGGTCGCGTTTGATCAGGGCTTCGGCGGCCTCTTCGCCCCAGCGTTCGGAGAAGGAGTCCTTGTCCTCGTCGCTGAGACCGGCGCTGCCGTCGACGACCGTGTAAGTGATCATGGTCTCGTCGCCCAGCACCTTGAAGGAGCCGTCAATGCCGTTGTTCAGGCGCTTGACGTACTCCTTCTGGCAGAAGGCCAGAGCCTTGTCCTTGTAGATCGTGGCTTCACCCTCGAAGTGGCGGGCCTGTTCCTGATACTCGCGGAACTTGTCGATCGCCTCTTGCACGGGAGCCGGAGGCGTGACGGTGTCGTTGACCTTGGTCGACGAAGCCGTATTGGTCTTTTTGGTCTTGAACGGGTCTACTTTTTTCTTTGCAGTCATGCCCATGGTTTCGGTCTCTTATGCGCAGTTCCTTAGATATCCAGCGGTATTTGCCTGATTTCACTCAAGAAAAATTGGCGATCCCGTCGATCTCTAAGGTCTCGCCGCCTGCCGTCGATAGCCTTAACGGAGGCCGCGAAGATGGTTGATAGAAAGACATATGCTCGTGCAAGCGAAAGGCTCCCGGTCAGTCCGCGTGAGATCAAAGGCTCGGTCGTCAATGCCGAGGGCGAGGCGGACCAGGTCGCCCTCGTCTGGAACATCTCAGTGCAAGGGCTATGCCTCTGGGTTTCTCACAAACACAAGCAAGGTGAGAAAGTCACCTTGAAGGTCTCCGTGCCGTGGAAGGGCGAAGTCGAGTGCTTCGTCCGCTGGTCCCGGCTGATTCCCGACCGTTCGGGCTTTCTCATCGGACTCGAAGCGGTTGACGGAAACGACGCTCTGAAGGCGCTCCACTCCCGTCTCACCAAGACCGTGAAGAAAGCTGGCTGAGCGTCGCCTCGACGTCGATGGCCTCGTCATAGATCGGCAGGAAGAGATCACCGACCTCGGCGATCCGCCCGGCCATCGTCTTGATGCTGAAGGCGAGCGGTGACAAGCCCTGCTTCACCTCGTCCCACCGCAGCGGCGCCGAAACCGGGGCGCCCGGTCGGGGACGGAGGCAGTACGGCGCCGCGAGCGTCTGGCCACGCCGGTTCTGCAGGCAGTCGAGATAGAGCTTGCCGTGGCGTTGCCCCGGCTGGCGCTCCATCGTCGTCAGGTCGGGAAGCCGCTGCTCGACGATGCGGCAGATCGCCTCAGCGAGATTCCGGCTGTCGTCGAACGAATAGCGCGCGCCGAGAGGCAGGCAGATGTGGAGGCCGCTGCCGCCGGAAGTCTTCGGGTAGGACGGGATTTTCAGGACGTCGATGATGCACTTCACGGCCAGGGCCGTCTCGATCACGACGGAAAACGGCTGTTTGCCTGGATCCAGGTCGATGACGCAGAAGTCGGGGTGCTGCAGCGAGCCGACGCGCGAGAACCAGGGATTCAGCTCGATGCAGCCGAGGTTCGCCATATAGAGGAGTGTCTCTTCGTTGTCGCAGATCAGATAATCGATGCTGTGCCCGGCCGACTCCGACTCGACGCGGGTCGTGTGAACGAAGTTCGGGACATATCCCGTGACGTCCTTCTGGAAGAAGCTCTCCTGCAAAATCCCGTTCGGGTTCCGGTTCATCGACTCGGGCCGTCCCTTGAGGTGCGGCAGGATAGTCGCCGCGACGCTCCGGTAGTATTCGACGACGTCGCCCTTGGTGTACCCCTCGTCGGGCCAGAACACCTTGTCGAGATTGGTCAGGACGACCGACGACGTCGCTTCGCCTTCGCGAAGTTTCAGCCAATGGGAGCTGGTGCCGGATTTGTACGTTCCGTCTCCGTGCCGCACCATGCTGCCGAACGCCGCCTGATCGACCTCATGACGAACGACGCGAAGCACCCCGTCCGGCGTGAATCCCGGCAGGTCCAGGAGCAGCATCTTGCGGACTTTGAGCGGCAGGATTCAACAAACACTCTTAAATGGAAATGAAGCTAGTAATTATATTTATTTAAAAGATGAAGGCGGTTTTTTAAACAGAGATGTAAATTCGTTAGATAGAAATCCTAGATACGCAGGACTTAATTTTAATCAAGGCTTAGTTTTAGGCACAAAAAACAATGGCTTTAAATCTTTTTATAAAACTGATAACATTGCAG
>JAYVBB010000400.1:0-2161 GCA_043750715.1 Pseudomonadota bacterium
TTATGCTCGCCAGATCGAGAACTGCACGGCCTGGCGCAAACCCGACCGGCTGAACGACAGCTGGGGAGCGGTGTCCTTCTCGGGCGCCTGCCAGATTCACGACCGCTGCTACCACACCCCCGGCTCCAACTGGGGCGAGTGCAATCAGAAGTTCCTGACCGACATGAAGAAAGCCTGCGACCGCGACCTCGAGCGGCAACGCCTCGAAAAAGGCCAGCACGGCCGCCCGGACGACCAAGCCCTGGCCCTCTGCTACGACATCGCGAATCTCTATTCCGCGAAGGTGCAGACGGCGGAAGCGCAGAAGCGCCATGAGCTCGCCCAGGCGCAGGAGCAGGAATACCTGAAGTACGTCTCCGGCGTCGTCGACTCCATCTACAAAGACGTCCTCCGCCGCCCGGCGACGTCCCAGGAAAAAGACCGGGCTCTCGCGACCCTGGCGCAGGACTACTCGCTCGACGACCTGAAGTCCGCGCTGATGGGCGAGCGCATGGATTCCGACCGGACGGCCGGCTCCGACCCGATGCCTTCGGTCGACGACACGGCCGAGAACGCGACTTTCGTTCCGCAGGGCGACTGAGTTTTTAACAACTAAGTAATTGATTTAATAGGTAAATGTTTAAAATTCTTAAAAATTCACTTATACTCTATAAATCTATTGACAATGTAAAGCAATTCTATTAAAACTGTATTTGTGTAGCCCGCAAAGGCTGCACGCTCCCGAGTGCCCCGTTGTTGCTCCTGCTGAGTGCCTTACCGCTGAAACTGATGCTGAGGATGGGAAAAAAATGATGTTCTTCAAACGCCTGCCGCTTTTTGTCGCTCCCTTCGTTCTCTTCGCTTGTAGCGAAGCGAAATTCACTGGTACCCCGTCGGCGAAAGCCACGCAGGACCAGCCGAGCGATACCTCGACCGACCCGGGTACCAACCCGGAAAACCCGACGGACGGCACGACCGATCCGACGAATCCCACGAATAATCCGACGGACCCCACGAATCCGTCGAACCCGACCGATCCGACGAATCCCACGACTCCGACGACTCCCGAAACGCCCACGACGCCCTGCTCCCCGACCGAGCAGTCGATCGGCGCCGAGCTCGCGTTCCTGATCGACAACTCGAACTCCAACGCCGCCACCGACTGCCCTTCGCCGACGAAAGTCGCGCGAGTGGGCGGCGTCGACCTTTATGAATGCCAAGGCGAAACGAACCGCGAAAAAGCCGTGCTCGCCGCGTATGACCTCTTGAGCGCCGTCGCCAAGAACGAGCCGGGCAACGCGAAAGCGAAGTCGGACCTTTCGATCGCTTCCTTCCCGACCTCGAACGACTACGTGAACGGCCACCAAGTCCAAGCCGGCGGCTGGCTCGACTCCTCGAGCGCTGCCCGCGCCGACGTCGCCTCTGCGATGCTCTTCGCCCGCAAGCCTTCCGGCCTTACTCCTTACGGCGCCGCCCTCGAAGGTGGTAGCGAGCTCTTCGCTCAAGCCGCGAGCGACGGGCGCGCCAAAGTCGCCGTCCTCGTCACCGACGGCGAGCCGACCGACCAGGACCCGAGCGGGGTCCTCGCCAAAGCGGAAGCGCTGAAGCAAGCCGGCGTCACGATCATCACGGTGTTCGTCACCAACAGTGAAGCCCGCGCCAGCCGCGAAGCCAAGCACACCGAAATGCTGCGCAAGATCGTCGAGTCGACGAACGGCGACTGGTTCGACCGCAGCGAGTTCCCGAAATTCGCCGACTACATGACCGCGCTCCTCGGCAGCCAAACCAAGAAGAGTCTGATCGCAAAAATCAGCGCCAAAGTCGTCGAAGTCGACAACTCGGCCGCTCTCAAGGATGCCTTTCTGAGCATCATCAAAACCCAAGTCATCGCCTGCGAACAGTAAGACAGCTAAATAGTGGCCCCTTCCGGGGTCCACCTGGCCCTTACCGACCCTCGTAGTCAAGTGTCCCCCATCGTCCCATCGTCCCATCGTCCCTTGGAAGGGGTAGGCCTAGGCCTGCCCCTTCGCTTTTGTTACATTAGGAAGCTCCACCGGCCGAAGGACTAGACGATGCAAGCTGCCGAAATCCGTGACCTGATCGAACGCCAGCGCCGGATGCAAAGCCGATGCCCAGAGGAACTGCGAGTGACACCGGCACCTTACCTGCGGGACGCAACGTC
>JAYVBB010000401.1:0-7148 GCA_043750715.1 Pseudomonadota bacterium
AAGAAGAACGACGGCCCGACCGATAAATTCAACAAGAAAGCCGACCAGCTCGACCTCGGCGTCGGCCTTTCGATCGGCAACGGCCCGGACGTCCGCACCGACCTCGGTCTCAGCGCCGGCGTCATGGGCACGCTGAAATCGTCCACCGACACGGCGACCGTCGACACGAGCAACAGCTTCAAACGCGGCCCGGAGATCGGGCTGTCGTTCAGGAACCTCGGCCGTCTCGCCGGCAACCGCCGCTTCATCGTCGCCCGCGCCCTCAGCCGCGCGCCGGAAGTGAAGGCGGACAACGGCACGAAGTCGGAGAGCGGCAAATTCTCGGAAAAAGGCGTGCAGGTCGAAGGCGGCCTGGTGTTCCTCCCGCAGAAGCAGACGTCCCTCAGCATTGGTCTCGGCCTGCTCAACTTCCAGAGCAAGGGCCCGATCATCGCGGCCAACAGCGGCGTCGGCTCCACCGGCACCACCGTCGCGACGCCGAGCATCCTGACCAACGACTCCAAAGTGAAGAAGACGACCAACCTGATCTACTCGACGCTCGCGCTCGAGACGCCCGTGACCGAATCGTTCGGCGTCCTCGGCGGCCTCGAATACAATCTCTTCGGTACCGTGAAGACGAAGGACGACTTCAACACCGGCGAGCCGGAAACGGAAGTCAGCGTCCAGCAGACCCCCGACGTGTCGCTCTGGTCGCTCGGCTTTTTCTTCCAACAGGCGGCGCTACGTATCGACGCCAACTACACGAAAAAGTTCCTGCACTCGACCCCATACCTGATCTCGGGCGATCCGACGCCGAATGTGCTCGGCCGTATCTCGCTGACGTACAAGATTTAAATCGCGCCTTTTGGCGATTTGCCAAGCGAGCCCCGCGTCCGTCTCCTTAAAGATGGACAAGGGGCTTCCTTGTATTTAAAATTTAATTAATAATTCCCTCACTTTATGTCGGACAGGTGGACCATCGAGCGCGTCCTCGCCATCGTGATCGCCAGTGCGTCGTTCCTGATCCCGTCCTGCACGACGAGCGATCAGCCGCCGGAACTCGTCGTCAGTCCGGAACCGGAGGCCGTGCCGCCGCCGCCGAAGCTAACGGAGTCGGCCGCTTCGCAAAGACTGAAAGCGATCGAGGACGTCACCGGCAGATCGGGCCGTCTCGCCATCGAGGTGGCCGACGTCCGCGCGATGCTCAAAGCCCAAGACATGGAATCGAAGGGCGACTACGCCGGCGCGACGCAGAGCTGGTTCGCGGCGATGGCCGTGGCGCAGGGGAAATTCGGCCAGAAAGCGCTCGAAGGATGGTTGAAGGCTTACACCAAAAATCTCGGCAAGAAGTCGGACAGGGTCGTACTCGCCCGCCTCGTGATGGCCGAGACGCACAACGGGCACCAGAGCCCTTTCATGATGAACAAGGGAATGACGACCGATCAGTCCCTCTTCAAAGTGCTCGAGCAGTCGGTTCCCGAATGGCTGATTCCCGTCCCCGACACCGAAGCGCACCCCGCGACGCCGCCGCCGGCCGCGAAAGGCATGCCGTCCGACGACCCGCTGCTCGTGAAGAGCGCGCAAAAGAGCTGCAACGATAACCGCACCGACGTGGCGGCCTGGGATTCCTGGCGCAAGTCGCTGATGGCAGAACAGGCCGCTTACTGGGAAGCACTGCTTATGCAGGTCTGCGCGGGTCAGGCCGCGGAGGCGCTGCAGGCTTTTTCGAACCTCTTTCCGAACCTTGCGAAGCACAAGCAAACCGTGGGCCTCGCCGTCGAGACGTCGGGCCGGATCGCGGCGCTGCAGCGGGCGCTCGGCCAACGCACGGAAGCGGCCGACACGTACCTGGAGCTGGTGAAGGCGTGGGCGAAGCCCGGCGTCACCGCGGACGCCATGGGTCTCGACCCGATGCCGTTCGCTCTCCGCCGGATCGACGAAACGCTGTGGGCGTCGCGCTACCGGGCGCTCGTCGGCGACTACGAGAACGGCAAGATCTTCTCGCAATCAGCGCTGACGCTGATCGCGAACGCGTACACCAAAAAAGAAGTCCGCAACGCCGACAAGGAGGCGCTCGCGTCCTTCCGCGCCGAGGCGTACCACGCGCTGGCGTTCCGGATCGCCGTCGAGAGAAAAGAATACGACAGCGCGCTGTCGCTGACTCTCCTGGCAATGCAGTCGTCGAACCTGACGCGCGAGTGGCAGGAAAAGCTCGCCTGGTTCGCCGCCCTTTACGACTACCTCGGAGGCAACTTCGAGAGCGCCAAGAAGCGCTGGGAAGCGGGACTCAGCCGCACCCGCGACGACAGCCTGCGCGCCGCGACGTTCTTCTGGCTCGCCAAGACTTACGCGCACCTCGACCAGAAAGAGCAGAGCAAGTTCTACATCGCGCAAGTCGTCGAAGAGTATCCGCTGAGCTACTACTCGACGATCGCTCCCGAGCAGTCGGGCCTCGAAGGCGCCAAGGACTGGAGAGAGGTGTTCGGGAATCCGAAGGACCTCGAGAAGAAGCTCACCGAGCCGAGAGACTACGGCCTCGAACGCCTCCGCCGCTCGAAGAGCCTGGGTCTTCTGCTGAGCCGCTCCGAAATCCTCGCCGCGGCCAACGCCGGCGAATGGGCGCGCCTGGCTGTCGACGAGCTCGACCAAGGGATGAGCGGCGAAGTGACGATGGAGCGCGACACCGGCGCCTACGTCTATCTGACCAGGCTGCATTACGACGCCGGCAACTTCCTGAAGGCGATCGGCATCACGACCAAGCTCGCCAAGGCGCAGACGGGATTCTGGCGCCAGTGGCCGGAGCAGCTGCTCGTCTACTTCCCACGCCCCTATCATGAGATCTACCAGCGCAACGCCGACGAGAACACGGTCGACAAGGAGCTTCTGCTCGGCATCTCCCGCCAGGAATCGGGCTTCACGCCGGAGATCCGGAGCAGCGCCAACGCGCTCGGCCTCATGCAGCTGATCCAGCCGACGGCGAAACGCTTTGCTCAAGAGTTGGGCATGGACACGAGCAACATCGAGGACCAGCTGCGCAATCCCGAGGCAAACATCCGGATGGGAAGCCGCTACCTCCGCTTCCTGAGCTTGAACTACAAGGGCTTTCCGCCAGGAATCTACGGCGGCTACAACGCGGGCGAGTACGCAGTCGACCTCTGGATGAAACGCCGCGGCCACACCGACCCGATGATGTTCGTGGAGCTGGTCCCCTTCCAGGAGACCAAGGACTACATCAAGAACGTCTGGCGCAACGTCATGGTCTACCGCTTCATCGAGCAGACCCGGACCCCGGCAAAGCCGCTGATCTCGCCGCCGTCGGCAGGCTAAGCCTCTGGATTCCCAGCGGGTCGCTGCGCGCCCCTGGGAATGACGATTTATGTCATTCCCAGGCGAGCCTGCGAGCCGCTGGGAATCCAGAGAGGTATTTCTTGGAGCCACGCCTTGCCCATGGTAGAAGGTATGCATTCGCTTTGTGACCTTTAAGTAGCTCAGACTCCAGAGGTTTCTCCCAATGGCCAAGACGTCTGCTCCTCAGCGTGACCTGGGACGAGAAGCGGCGGGCTGGATCAGCATCGCCGTCGTCATGGTTCTCTTCCCCGTGTTGTTTTTCCTGTGCGTGTTCTTCCCGATTTGGGTCGGGCTGACTCCGCGCTGGTAATTTCCGAGCCCCAGATGAATCAGATTTCCGCGTCGGAACGCCCGGCCTTTCTAGGTCTGGGCAAGCTCCTCACTGCCGCTTCCCTTCTCTCCTATGGATTGATCGTCCTCGGATCGACGGTGCGTGCGACGGACTCGGGGCTATCGTGCCCGGACTGGCCGCTGTGCTACGGCGCTGCCGTCCCGACGTTCGACATGAACATTTTCCTGGAATGGTTCCATCGCCTTTGCGCGCTGGGCCTTGGCGTCGTGATGATCGCGGCGATCGTGAAGCTGGCGAAGAACAAAGCCATGCGTCAGGCGCTGGGCAAGCAAATTGCCGCCGCCTCGGTGCTGCTCCTGATCCAGATCGTTCTCGGCGGCTTGACGGTTCTGCATCTGCTGAACCCGAAGATCGTCAACGCGCACCTCTCCAACGCCATGCTGTTCTTCACGGTCCTGCTTTGGATGGCGTTCCGCGCCCGGCTTCTGGGCGGGGACATCCGCATCCACCCCGAGGCCAAAGTCGGCTCGGGCGTTAAAAAAGTCTTCTACGCTGCGGCTGTCGGCCTCTTCCTGCAAATCGGGCTCGGCGGCATGGTGTCGAGCAATTACGCCGGTCTGGCGTGCCCGGACTTCCCGACCTGCTTCGGCAGCTGGGTGCCGGCGCTGCACTTTCCCATGGTGATCCAGATGCTCCATCGCGGCATCGCGTTCGCGCTGTTCGCCGGTAGCATCGGTCTGGCGTATCACGCAGGCAAAATCGAGTTGCCGCCGCTCGCGCGGCTTGCCGCCCGGATGCTGCCGGCGTTGATTGCCCTGCAGATCCTCCTCGGCATGGTTAACGTGTTTATGGCGTTGCCCGTCTGGGCTTCCGTCGCGCACCTCGCCAACGCGACGCTGATGTTCGCATTGATGGTCCTTGGTAGCCTCGAGCTGGCCCAGGTCCGGGTCACGGAAAGGCAGCAACGGCGACCGGCGCTCGGTTTCCGCGCGGGAGATCAGCCGGCATGAACGAAACCGAAACCCTGCAACCTTTCGTCGCGGCCGAGGCTCTGCCCCGGGCGATGTCCTGGCGGGCTTTCATTCCGCTGACGAAACCGACGATCACGCTGCTCGTGGTCGTGACCGCCGTCCCGACGCTGCTGCTTGCCGCACAAGGCGTCCCGAAAATGGCCGTAGCGATGGCGGCGCTCTTCGGCACCTACCTCGCGTCGGCTTCCGCATCCGTCTTCAACCACATTCTCGACGCCGACCTCGACGCGGCGATGAACCGGACGCGCGGCCGCCCGATGCCGTCCGGCCAGGTGCCGCCGGCCGCCGCGTTTGCTTTCGGCTGCTTCCTCGGCGTCGCCTCGCTTTTCGTCCTCTACGTCTATGCGACGCCGCTCGCGGCCGTCGTGGGACTGCTGGCAAACGTCTTCTACGTGCTGATCTACACCGTCTGCCTGAAGCGCCACACCGACCAGAACATCGTCATCGGGGGCGCCGCCGGTGCCGTCGGTCCGCTGATTGGCTGGGCCGCGGTGACGGGCGAAATCGGCTGGCCGGCGTGGGTGCTGTTCGCCATCATCTTCCTTTGGACGCCGCCCCACTTCTGGGCCCTGGCTCTGAAGTACAAGCGCGACTACGCCGCCGCCGGCGTGCCGATGATGCCCGTGACGCGCGGCGACGAATCGACGAGAAAGCAGATGTTCCTCTACACGCTGACGCTGCTCCCGGCCGTCTGGGCGCTTTATCAGTTCGGGGCCGCGGGACTCATCTACCTGGTGCTCAGCTTCGCCGCGACCGCGTACTTCTGCTGGTTGGCGTACAAGCTCCATCGCGACCGGGACAACGCGAAGGCGATGCCTCTCTTCCACTACTCGTGCCTCTACCTCTTTGCCGTGTTCGGCGCCCTGACGCTCGACCGCATCGTGTGGCTGACGTTCCATGCGTAGGGCAAGGCTGCAAGAGATCCTGCTTGGACCCGGCACGAGTTTCCGCAACGGCCACCGCACCTGGATCTACCTCGCATTCATCATGCTGGTGCTCGGATCGCTGTGCCTTCTGAGGTATCACCACCCGTGACCAAAGCGATGCGCGACCCGCTGACTTGGCTGTATCCGCCGATCGAACCGCGGCAAACGGGCATGCTCCAGGTCTCGAAGCTGCATGCGGTCTACTGGGAAGAAAGCGGCAACCCTCAGGGGAAGCCCGCGATCTTCGTGCACGGCGGACCGGGCGGCGGCACCGACCCGAAGATGCGCCGCTACTTCGACCCGGAAAAGTACCGCATCGTCCTCTTCGACCAACGCGGCTGCGGCAACAGCAAGCCCCACGCCGAGCTGGAAGAGAACACGACCTGGGACCTGGTCGCCGACATGGAGCGGATCCGGACGCTGCTCGGCATCGAAAAATGGCAGGTGTTCGGCGGGTCTTGGGGCAGCACGCTGGCGCTCGCGTACGCGCAAAAGCATCCGACACGAGTGAAGGAGCTGGTCCTGCGCGGCATTTTCCTGCTGCGGGAAAAGGACGTGAAGTGGTTCTATCAGGAAGGGGCGCATGCGATGTTCCCCGATGCCTGGGACGACTACCTCGCGGCGATCCCGGAGGCCGAGCATGGCGACCTGGTCGGCGCTTACCACAAACGCCTGACGTCGCCTGACCCGAAAGTCCGCCTCGCCGCGGCGAAAGCCTGGAGCCTCTGGGAAGGACGCACGAGCAAGCTGCTTCCTGACGCCTCGTTCGTCGGACATTACGAGGGCGACGACTTCGCGTTGGCCTTCGCCCGGATCGAATCGCACTACTTCTTCAACAAAGGCTGGCTCGATGTCGACGGCCAGCTGCTCCGCGACGTCCCGAAGATCCGCCACATCCCCGCCGTCATCGTGCAGGGACGTTACGATTGCTGCTGCTGCCCCGAGCAGGCGTGGACGCTCCACAAAGCCTGGCCCGAAGCCGAGCTGATGATCATCCCCGACGCCGGGCATTCGGCCACCGAACCGGGCATCTCCAAGGCGCTGGTCGCCGCGACGGACCGGTTTGCTACTAGCGTCTGCGCCGACTAGGGACGCTCGACTGTCCCCTTTCTTATTTTTCGAATCGACCAAGCGGTCTACCCGTTCGTGTATGGGCTCGGATCGACGCAATACAGTCTTCGTTTTCCGTTCCCTCGAGGAATTCCCGCCAATCCGGCATCCAGCCGTTGAGAACGGGCAGATCGATCAAATCGTCGGCCAAGCCCAGTGCATGCGACCGCGCGCTGCTCCAGCGGTAGGCGACCGCACTTTTGGTTAGTCCCGCCTCGACGGGATTGAGCTCTATGTATCGTGCACAGGCAAGCGTGTACCGTTCATCCATGGGCACGGAGAAATAGCGACCCTGCCATAGGTGGCCTTGCCAACCTTGTCTGAAATTGATCAATCGCGTGTATTGCTCGTGCGCAGTAGCAACGGCTGCCGTGAGAGCCTCGGTTCTCTCGGGAACAGCAATTAGATGCACGTGATTTGGCATGAGTGCATAGGCCCAGATTTTGACGTCGGCCGCTTTGC
>JAYVBB010000402.1:0-12746 GCA_043750715.1 Pseudomonadota bacterium
GGCGAAATGGGCAATTCAGGCCAACAAAAAGCTCCCCCGTTGAAGGGGGCGCTGGCGGAATAGGTTCCTGGGACGCTCTTTAGGCCGAGTAGGACTCAGGCTGCGCGCTGTCCGTTCTGACTTGACCCTTCACCGCCGGGCGCTCGCCCGAGAGCAGGATGTCGGTCAGCTGGAAGCCGACAAGCGACTTCGGCACCCAGAAGAGGGTCGCGAGTTCCGAGACGACGTTCCGGCGCGAATCGAGCTTCGCCATTTCGGCGAGAAGGATGTTCTTCGGGACCAGCAGGCTGGCGCAGAAGATCGTCTCTTCGAGCTCGACGAGTTTCGCGTTGGCCGGGCCAAGCTCCGGGAAGCGCTCGCGCTCGCCTTCGAAGATGATGCGCGCCAAGTCTTTGGTCATGCACATCCGCGTCTGCGGCTTGAGGTCGCCCTTGCGGAACTGGATCGAGTACTGACCCGGCTTGACGCGGAGAATGCGGGACAGCTTGTCCATCATTTCCGTCGGCTGCGTCGTCACGAACGCGAAGAAGCGCAGGACTTCCGGGATGTAGAGCGGCGGCGTCGAGAATTCGCACTGCTCGTGGAGCTGGGCGACGAACGCTTCGACGCGGCGGCGCGCTTCGGCGATCTCGGACGGAGCGGCGGTCGCCGCTTTGTCGACCAACGCTTTGAAGGCGTTGGACTCCTGCCACTCGTAGAACGCTTCGTCGAGACCGACGGCGCCCGAGGCGACGTCGTGCACGAGAGTCGTCTCGACCTGCAGAGCTTCCGCGAGCTTCGCCAGCGAGAACACGGAGCGAACGTTTTTCTCGCCCCGCTTCCAGTGGCTGCAGTCCGACGGATTGAAGCTCAGGATCTGCCCGACTTCCTGGTCGTGGACTTTAACCCCGCGTTGACTCATCAAGACCTTTTGGCAGAACTTGAAGAGTTGAACCGAGTTAGGAAACTTGACTGCTCCCGAGCGTTTCATCGCCCCTCCTGAACGTCATGGGTCTGACGCGGGTCAAAAAAAATATCTAGCTGAGTTGGAATTGGCTTACTAAAAATATACCGGCCCGCGATTAGCAGTGTCAAGGAGCCCCCCCAGAAAGTCTGGGCATCCCAATGAAATCAGGCTTTCACGGTTTTCGGGGAAATCTTGCGCGAGACGCCAAGCAGGCCTTCACCCACCGTTTTTCCCGCGAGGACCTTGAACACCAAGGCGTACGCGAAGAATGCGCCGTACACGCCCCCGACTATCGCGAAGGGGTTTAGGCCCGCAAGCCATTGAATAGGCTTGGTCGCGAGCCAGTTTTCGGTTTCGCCGGTGCGCACCGCGGAGAGCACCGTAGCGAGCGCCAAAGCGACCGCGAGCGTCAGCGCGACGAAGAAGAAGTCGAGTCCGTAGGCCAGAATCCGGTGCGAGAACCCGAGGCCTTTGACGCGCGGGGCTTGGCCCCGAACCTGAGGCGCATCAGCGACTTGCGGGATGGCGCGGGTCACTTGCGAATCGCCAGGCGCCTTGTTGACAACGTTACGCGCGCTCGGCGCCGGCCCGGGCGGGCGCAGAGCGCCGATCCCGATCCCGACCGACAACGCGGTAAAGGAGAATTCCTGCGAAGGCATTGGACGATGGAAGGCACCATCGGTACGCATTGGCCTACTCCCACTAGTTGTGTGCGGATGTAGGCAATAATATCACAGTCGCTTCTTGAGGGAACTCCCGGTCGGTGAGTCGAGGATCTCGTAACCCTTGGCGGCGATGGCCTGGCGCATCTTGTCGGCTTCCGCCCAGTCCTTCGCGGCACGGGCGTCGTTGCGGCGTTTGAGCAGCTCCGCCATCTCCGGCGGCACCGGTTCTACCTTCGTTTTTTTCTCCACGAGAAGGTCGAGTCCGAGAACCGCGTCGATCTTCTGAATGAGATGCACCTTCTCTTCGGACGTGACCCGCGCGTCTTCCAGCAACGTATACAGCGCCGCGATCGCTTGCGGCATGTTTAGATCGTTACCAAGCGCGTCGCTGAAAGAGTCGGCATACGACGCCGCGGCGGGCGCGAGCGTCGCCGCGGCCTTGCCTCCGGCGTCGGCTTTCGCTTTTTGCGTGAGCGTCACGAGGCGCTCGTAACCGCGCTGCGCGCCCGACATGTTGTCCCAGCTGAACTTCAGTTGTTTGCGGTAGTGTCCCTGCAGCACGAGCAGACGATAGGCGAGCGGGTTGTAACCCTTGTCCGCCAAGGTCTGCACGGTCATCACGTGGCCCTTCGACTTGCTCATCTTGACGTCGTCTTCGATGACGAGGAACTCGCCGTGCATCCAGTACTTCACGAACGGGTGTTTACCCGTTGCGCACTCCGTCTGCGCGACTTCGTTGGTGTGGTGAATCGGAATGTGATCGACGCCGCCCGTGTGCAGGTCGAACTGCTCGCCGAGGAACTTGACCGACATGGCGCTGCACTCGATGTGCCAGCCGGGAAATCCCCTGCCCCACGGCGCGTCCCATTCCATGCTGCGGTTGTCTTCCGGCTTCGAGAACTTCCACAGGGCGAAGTCGGTTTTGTTCCGCTTCTCTCCGAGCTCGACGCGTTCGCCGCCTCTGAGACCTTTGACGTCGAGGCGGCCGAGCTTCGGGTAGTCCGGGAACCGGCTCGTGTCGAAGTAGACCCCGTCCGAGGTCTTGTACGTGAATCCCTTGGCGTCCAAGGCTTCCACCATCGCGATCTGTTCTTTGATGTAGTCGGTTGCCTTGCATACGACGTTGGGGCGCCGGATGTTCAGCAGCGCGGCATGGTCGAAGAAGTAGTCGGTGAACTTTTTCGCCACGTCCCATGCCGTAAGACCTTCGCGGCGCGCGCCGACTTCGAGCTTGTCGTCGCCGGAATCGGCGTCGTCCGTCAGGTGACCGACGTCGGTGATGTTCATGACGTGATTGACGGCGAAGCCGAAGTATTCGAGCGTCTTTTTCAGCGTGTCGGCGAAGACGTACGTTCTCATGTTGCCGATGTGTTGGTACGCGTAGACCGTCGGGCCGCAACTGTAGAAGCCGACTTTGCCCGGCACCAGAGGAACGAAGTCCTCGATGTCGCGGGTCAACGTGTTGTAAATGCGCAGCTTCGCCATGGCTCTTTTATAGCAGTCCGGCCTTAAGTTGCCGAGACCTTACTGGTCTTGCCGCTGCTCGCGCCGTTCCGAGAGGACCCGGTAGTCTGGTCGTAGAGCTGCCGGGCCTTCGCGCTGCGCACGCCCTTCGCCTCGCCGTCGCCCTTTGGGGCGTCGTCGACGAGGGATTTAACGGTCTTGATGACGGCGTCGAACTCGCCTTCCGGCAGGCGGAGAAGCTGCCCGCGGAGAGCCAGGACCTCGCTCGACCGCCGGGACGTGCCGGCGGAGTCGAGCGAGTCGCGCTCGACGGAGTCGAAGTAGAAGTACAAGTCTTCTAGTTTGACGCCGGTTTTTTTCTTCGAGGGGGCCATGAACCAGGGATCGGAGCATACCGCCCAAACTTTAGACGAAGCGGCGGTAGCTGATTTGAAAAAGGCGTGGTAACTTCCGGGATATCATGAGCTTGCTGCTACAAAACATCGGGGACCTCGTGACCTTGGAGCCGCTCGCCCTGACGGGGCGAACGACCCGGATCAAGGATTCGGATCTCGGGCGCCTCCGCGGCGCGTGGCTTGCCGCGGAGAACGGCAAGGTCCTGGCGACGGGCACCGGACCGGTGCCGGCCGCCTACTCCAAGCTGCGCAAAGTCGACGCCGGCGGCAAGCTCGTCATGCCGGGGCTCGTCGACGCGCACACGCATCTGGTGTTCGCCGGCTCGCGCGCCGACGAGTTCAACCAGCGCCTGAACGGCGCCACCTACCAGCAGATCGCGGACGCCGGCGGCGGCATCCAGTCGACGATGAAGGCGACGCGCGCGGCCCCCGACGCCGAGCTGATTCGCTCCGCCGAGGAACGCCTGGCGCGCATGCTCGCGTTCGGCGTCACGACGGTGGAAGCAAAAACCGGCTACGGCCTTTCGGTGACGGAAGAGCTCCGCCTCCTCGAGGTCCTCCAGAAGGTCAAATCCCAGGCGAAGCAGCACATCTCGGTGACCTGCCTCGCGCTACACGCCAAGAGCCCCGACCATCCAGATCTCCGTTCATACGTAGGCCACTGCGTCGCCGAGCTCCTGCCCGCAATCGCCAAGCGGCAGCTTGCCGACGCCGTCGACGCCTTCGTGGAGAAGGGCTACTTCTCCGTCGACGACGTCGAGCCTTACTGCCTCAAAGCGAAAGAGCTCGGCCTGGCCGTCAGGCTGCACGCCGACGAATTCTCCGACGCCGGCGCCGCCGCGGCCGCCGCGCGCTTGGGTGCCGCGAGCGCCGATCATTTGCAGTTCGCCTCGGACGCGGCGCTCCCGCTCATGGCCGAGCACCGCGTCACGGCCATCGTGCTGCCGGGAACCTCGCTCTACACGAAGATCCCGTTCACGAACGCCCGCCGCTTCGCCGACGCCGGCGTGCCGGTCGCCGTCGCCTCCGACTTCAATCCGGGGTCGTGCTTGCTCGACAACCTGCCGTTCCTTGCCACGGTCGCCGCCGTCCAGTGCGGACTCAGACCGGCCGAAACGGTCGCTGCCGTCACGTACGTTCCGGCGACGTCGCTCGGCCTCGGACGGCGCAAAGGGGCCTTGGCGGTCGGCTTCGACGCGGATCTGCAGATCCACCAGCTCGCGACGATCGAGGAGTGGCTGGCAGACGCGGGCCGAACCCTGCCGCGATCCGTCCTCACCGCCTCGGCCCAGTAGCTTACCGGTAGGCCACTTCCTTGACGGAAAACTCGATCGTCCCTTTGGGGACGTGGATTTCGACGAGGTCGCCGGTGCGCTTGCCCATGAGGGCGCGCGCGATCGGCGAGCTGATCGAGATCATGCCTTGCTTCATGTCGGCCTCGAGGTCGCCGACGATCCGGTACGTCTTCGCGTCGCCCGACTCTTCGTCGGTCACGGTCACGAAAGCCCCGAACTTGATCTGCACTTCCTTCGAGCCGGAGAGATCGATCACCTGGCCGCGCGACAGCTTGTCGTCGAGGTCGGCGATTCGGCCCTCGATCCAGGATTGGCGCTCCTTGGCGGCGGAGTATTCGGCGTTTTCGGACAGGTCGCCGTGCGCGCGCGCCTCGGCGATGTCGCGGATCACCTGCGGCCTTTCGGCGTGCTTCAGGTGCTCCAACTCGACTTTCAACTTCTGATAGCCTTCCTTCGTGAAAGGCACCGTTTCTACTGCCATGGCCGCGACACTCACAGGACGATCGTTTTAGAGGTTGTGCGTAGCCGAGAAAGCAAAAGAAGTCTGAGCGGACTTCACGTCCTGGATCTGGTGGTCGCCCAGTTTTTGCGCCTGTCCTTTGCCTTGCTGGAGGGTGACACCTCCCGCAATCTGGCTGTTCGGCTGCACCCACGCAATAAACAGGCTTTCACCGAGGTAGTCAATGTGATCGGGCTGACCGCAATATTTCTCAGCAAAATCCTTGTCTTTGGTACAGGTCTTGGCCGCGGAATCGTCCGGGGTGCCCTTGTTGACCTTGGGGCGGGCGTCGTTGTTGGTGAAAACCCCGAAGCGGAGGGGGAAGGACGGGGCGACGTACCACTCGGAGCCGAGGGCGAAGTTGGTGACCGCATCGCGGTTGTAGCGGGGGCGGTTGCCGTTGGACTCGAGGTCGCCGGCGTCCGTTACGGCCGTGTAGTGCGTCACGTCGAAGGCGAGGAGCAGCGTCGGGCTGGCGAACCAGGCCGTGCCGAGGCGGATCTCGGTCGGCCACGAGCCGACCGGCTTGTCCGACTTCTCGTCGGTGATGCTTTCCGAGATGGCGCCGGGAGAGCCGACCGCACCCTTGGCGTCGAGGTCGTCTTTTTGACCCTGGAGAAGCGTCGCCGTCCTCGTCTCGCTCGTCGAGTCGAACTTCTGCGAAGCGACCAGGCCTTTCTTGATCGTCAGACCGACCGTGAAGCCAGCAGGGAGTGCGGCCTGGAAGCCCAGCACCGGTTGCACGCCGTGGACGACCAAGTGCTCGCGCACGTTGGAGTCGAGGATCCGCCAGCCCGTCGTCGTCGAGCCGTCGGCGAGCTTGATCGGCACGGTCTGCTTGGCGTCCTGGTACTCCTGCACGAGCTCGTCGGCGTTGAAGTAGTTCAAGCCGAAGCCGACGGCCATGTTGGTCGTCGGGCGGTAACCGACGGCGGCGCCCGCGTAGTACGTGCTGGCGCGGGCGTTCGACGTCCGGTGGTAGCGTTCGATGGTCACCGAATTACAGACTTTGTCGTCGATCTGGGTGTCCTGGTCTTTGAGGTCGCCGTCGACGTAGTAGACGCCGAACGCGAACACCATGCCTTCGACGTAGCGGTCGAGCTTCTGCAAGCCGCCGAAGAACGGCGTCAGCGAGCCGGAGCTGTCCTCGACGAAGTCGTCGCCGCAGAGCGTCGATTCATACGTCGTCTTCTTTTTGTAGAAGGCGTTGGCCGAGCCCTGGATGTCGTTCGACAGGGCGAAGGCGAGACCCGCGGGATTGTAAAAAACGCCCGAGGCGTCGTCGGCGACGCCGCCGAAGGCGCCACCCATGCCGACGGCGCGCGTGCCGACGGGGACGTTGTTGTAGTGGAACTGGTCGGCTTGGCCGACGGAAGCCCAGAGCCCGAGTGCAGCGGCAACGGAAAGCGTTCTCTTCAACATGGTTTAGTCCTTCTCCGGCTTGGGAAATTCTTTGCGCATCTTGCTGAAGCGTTGCTCGCCTTGGGCGCCAATGATGTCGTCCGCCTTCAGAGTCTTGAGGAGCTTCGCGATCTGCTTGCGGCGCTCCTTGATCGACGGGTGGGTTTTCTCGAGGTTCTTGACCTTCTTGTCGCTCTTGTCGTCGAGCCGTTTCAGAAAATTGAGCATCGCCTTCGGCTCGTAGCCGGCGCGGATGGAGTATTTGACTCCTTCATGGTCGGCTTCGAACTCGAGGTCCTTGTCGAGGCCCTTCTCGGTGATCAGGCTCATGCCGGCCTGCGCGGCCGCGAGGATGTTCAAGCTCGAACCCGCGCTTCCCGAAAGGTAGCGGGCGAGCATCGCGCCGGCGCCGGTTTCGGCGGGCTCGGGGCGCTCCCGGACCTTGATCGACTGCGGCAGCGAGCCGTCGTTGCGCGACTTGGCGAGCGCCTCGAGCTCTTTTTCCTTCATTTTCCGGAGCGTGTCGAACATGTGCTTCTTGCCGACGTGCGCGACCTCGTGGCCGAGAATCGCCGACAGCTCGGCTTCGTTTTCCACGGCGCGGATCGCGCCCATCGTGACCAGGATGTAGCCGCCCGGGCAGGCGAAGGCGTTGATCGATTCGTGCTTCAGGATCGCGAACATGTATTTGCGGTCCGGATAGTCGCTGTAGCTCGCGACGTAGTTGCCGACCTGGTTGACGTAGCCGACGACGTTCTTGTCGTCGATGACGCCGTAGTACGCCAAAAGGCGTCCGGCCATGTTGCGGCCGACCTCGACTTCGCCGCGGTACTCGTCCATCGCTTTGGTTTCGGCGGGGGAGAGCTTGGGGTCCGTCGCCTCTTTGACCTTCTGCTCTTTGGTGCAGGCGGCCAGGGGCACGAGCAATGCGACCCACAGCATCAGTGAAGATGGAATCCGCGTCATGTCGCCCTCGCGTGAGTCTCTGGATGATTTGTTATGTTAGCGTAATGTAAGGCAAGGATTATGGGAATTAAAAAAACAGCCACCCGGGAGGGTGGCCGTTTGCTGCGCAGATTAGCTATTGGTCAGTCGGCGCCGGACTTCTTGGCGATCTCGTTGAAGACGGATTCGCCGAGGTCTTCGACTTTCTTCTTCGTCGTCGCCGCATCTTCCATCGCGTAGACCGCGCGGAGGTTCGGGCGGATCGTCGCCGCGTTCGCCATGTTGTCGTCCTCACGGAGACCGCGGACGCCCATGACTGCGGACCTCGCTCGTTCGTTGTTGTTGTCGCCTTCCTGACGGCCGTCCTTGACGACGCTCTTGATCGCATTGGCGAGGTTGGCGTCCCCCTCCGCCTTGCGGGTCACCGACAGCACGGACACGAAGCCCTTCTTGCCGTCCTTGGTCGTCACTTCCCAGAACATGCCTTTGCGTTCGCCGGCAGACAGCGATTCTTTGTCGCTCATCTTTCCGAGCACGTCGCTCTTGTTGGTGGCTTCGGCGTAGATCTCAACCCCAGCTTTCTTCGCTTCCACTTCGGCCGCGAGAGCCGCACTGGCTCCCAGCGTAACCGCCAGGAATCCGAAGACTTTTAAGGTTCTGCCGACATTCTTCAGGGTTATCATGGTCTTGTCCCCCTACCGGACCGTGCATGGGCTAGGCTCCGGTTTCTATGAAGACCCCATCGGCAGGGTCACGGAAAAGGTTTAAGAAACGCTAAAATCTGATGCGATAATAGTGCTTTTTGCCTTTTTTTACCAGGCACCCCTCGGCGCCCCGGAAGTCCTTGTCGGAGACGGAATATGCCATATCTTCCACCTTTTCCCCGTGGATGGCTAGCCCACCCTGTTGGACCAGGCGGCGGGCCTCGCTCTTCGAGGGAACGATCTCGGTGAGGACCAGGAAATCGAGGACGTTCAGACCGGCCCCGAGCTGTTCTTTGGTTATGGTTACTTCAGGCTCGTTGCCCCCTCCCGCGCCACCGCCCGTGAACAGGCGCGACGCCGACTCCTTCGCCTTGTCCGCTTCCGCGGCGCCGTGGACGAACCGCGTCACGTGCCAGGCGAGCTCGATCTTCGCGGCGTTGATTTCGGCATCCTTCAACGCTGCGAGGCGGGTCACCTCGGCCATCGGCAGCTCGGTGAAGAACGCCAGGCAGCGCGCGACGAGCGTGTCGTCGATGTTGCGCCAGAACTGGAAAAAGTCGTACGGACTGGTCAGCGCCGGATCGAGCCAGACGGCTCCCTTCTCGGTCTTGCCCATCTTTTTGCCGTCGGCGGTCGCGAGCAGCGGCGTCGTCAGCGCAAAGGCCTGGCCGCCCCCGAGCCGGCGCACGAGCTCCATGCCGGCCAGAATGTTGCTCCACTGGTCGTCGCCGCCCATTTGCAGCGTGCACTTTTCCGTACGGAAGAGATGCAGGAAATCGTAGCTCTGCATGATCATGTAGTTGAATTCGAGGAACGACAGGCCCTTTTCCCAGCGCTGCTTGAAGCAGTCGGCCGAGAGCATGCGGTTGACGCTCATGTGCGCGCCGACCTCGCGGAGCAGATCGACGTAGTTGAGCTTCTTCAGCCAATCGGCGTTGTTCGCCATCATTGCGGTGGCGGACGAGCTGAAGTCGATGAACTTGCCGAGCTGCGACCTAAGGCCGATCATGTTGCGTTCGACGTCGCCCTCCGTCAACATGGCCCGCATCTCGGTCTTGCCCGACGGGTCGCCTACGAGCGCCGTGCCGCCGCCGACAACGGCGATGACGCGGTGACCAGCCTGTTGCCAGCGGCGGAGCGTCATCGCTTGCAGCAAATGCCCGACGTGCAGGCTCGGCGCCGTCGGATCGAAACCAATGTACGCGGTGCGCTTTCCCGCCTGCAAATGTTCGAGCAGCTCGTCTTCGTGCGTGACTTGGGCCATCAGGCCCCGTTCTTTCATCGTTTCAATGAAACCCATAACTACGCTATCCTCCGCCTGCCGCTTGGGCATTAAACCATAAGGCCTCGGAATGTCGCTACAGCCTACCTTGTCCGCGAACACGGCCGCCCCGGTGCTGCTGCTCGGCCCGGCCCATGCCGGGAAGAGCGAGCTGGCCATGCGCCTGCTTCGCCCGGACCAGCCGGCGGTGGTGGTCGGCACGGCATCGACTCGTGAGCGCGCCTTCCAGGAACGCCTCGAACATTTGAAAGGACTCCGTCCCGCCGCCTGGGAATCGCTCGACTGCGAGTCGGACCTGCCGGGGCTGGTCGACGAGGCAGCGGGGCGCGCCGGCCAGGTCATGATCGACGCGGTAAGCCAATGGGTGGCGACGCTCGTCGTCGGCAGGGATGACGCGGGCGAGGCGGCGCTGGCCGACTTCCTGAAGGAGCAGACCCTCGAGCTCCGCCGCGTCGTGAAGAAGCATCCTAACTGCCGCTTCGTGCTGGTTAGCGCCGAGGTCGGCGGCTCGCCCGCCCCGTCGCGCGCGCCCGAGCGGCTCTACCGTCAAGCCGTGGGTCTGGCCAATCAAAGACTCGCCGAGCTCTCGTCGACCGTCCTTTGGGTCACCGCCGGCCTTCCCCTCAAACTGAAAGGTTAGCCATGGCGACATGGATGATTTATGGAGCCAACGGCTACTCGGGCAAATTGATCCTGGAGCAGGCGCGCAAGCGCGGCCACCGGCCCATCGTCGCGGGCCGCCATCCCCAGCGGGTTCTCGAGCTCGCGCAGTCTTTGGACATGCCTTCCCGCGTATTCAGCCTGAGCGATCCGCAAGCGGCGGCGAAGCACCTCGACGGCGTCGACCTGGTCATGCACTGCGCCGGCCCGTTTTCTGCGACGGCCAAGCCGATGCTCGACGCCTGCCTCGCGGCCGGCGCGCACTATCTCGACATCACCGGCGAGATCGAAGTCTTCGAGATGGTGCACGCGCGCGACGCGGAACTTCGCCAGCGCGGCATCTCGGCAATTCCCGGCGTCGGCTTCGACGTCGTACCGAGCGACTGCCTCGCGGCGATGCTCAAAGACCTGATGCCTGACGCCACCTCGCTGACGCTCGCGTTCATGCCGCGCGGCGGCAGTCGCCTCAGTCCCGGCACGGCGAAGACGATGGTGGAAGGCATGGCCACCGGCGGCCGCGTGCGTTCGCACGGCCAGATCATGACCGTGCCTCCCGCCTACAAAGTTCGCGACATTCCTTTCGCCAGCGGTCCGGCCAAAGCCGTGACGATCCCGTGGGGCGACGTCTCGACCGCCTACTATTCGACGCAGATCCCGAACATCGAAGTGTACATGGGCGTCCACGACCGCCAGCTCGCGGCGATGAAGAACGGCCGCTACATGCAGTGGTTCGTGCGCATTCCCCCGGTGATGGCGTTCCTGAAAAAACGCATCGAAAAGCACGTCCCGGGCCCCAACGCCGAGCAGCGGGCCAAGGGCCGCACCGAGCTCTGGGGTGAGGTCACCAACGACCGGGGAGAGAAGAAATCTCTGCGAATGAAGACGCCGGAAGGTTATCAGCTGACCGCCGACTCGGCCGTGCGCGCCGTCGAACGGCTGCTCGGCGGACCGCCGCGCGCGGGAGCGCTGACGCCGTCGATGGCTTTCGGCAAGGACTTCGTCAAGGAACTCGACGGGGTGGAGGTGTTGGAGTAAGTTTCTCTGACCACTTCTGGAGGTCGCCATGCGTATTCCCTTCTTCCGTCCGGCCCTCGTACTCCTCTTGGCTACTTACGCCGGCTCGGCGTTCGCATTCTTCGACGTCGAAGTCCTCGCGGGCAAACGCTGGTACGAAGCCGGCTCCGGCGACGAGACCGGCAAGTTCCAGGCGACGGAATTCGACCTCGCGGCGCACCTCGACCCGATCCCGCTCGTCCCCGTTTCGTTCGGCGTCATCGCCAACGTGATCAACCCGAAGAAGGAAGACCTGCAAGCCACGGAAGCGAAAGGCTTCCAGGCCGGCCTCGACTTTCAAGCCTGGCTGCCGTTCGTTCCGGTCGTGACTCCTTACGCTCACATCAGCCTGCCGCTGTTCGGGTCGTGGGTGCTGGAATCGAAAGACGCCGGAGTCAAAACCACCACCACCTCGAAAGTCACAGGCTACCGCCTGGCCGTCGGCGGCAAGTACGATCTGCTGCCTGTCCTGAAGCTGCTCTTCGAAGCCGGAATCGGCATGGAAAAGTCCGAAGTCACCGAGCAGAAAGTCGACGGAGTGAAAGACACTTCCGTCAAAGGCGACAAAGACGACCTCAAGTCGAACAGCATCATGCTCGGCGTCGAGATGGGGCTCTGAAGGCACGGTCATTGTGAACATGGGCGGAGTGCGTCCGTGTACCCAGATCTGGCGCGGGGCATTGCTGTCGGCCAGCACCGAAGGGCGCGGCAGGCCCAAAGCCGGCGCGGGGCAGAGCCGCGCTGCGCGAGGCTCTCGGCCAGCCGAGTGGGTCGCAACACATGCTCAGCTGGCGGTCTCATTGCTACGTTCATGGTGAACGTTGATCGGTCCGAACGACTTTTGGCCAGCAAGAATATTGTGAGCCGAGCAGTAGCAGCGGAGGTCCTCCAACGTTTGGGAGCGACCGCCTAATGCATATGGGCGAACATGGTCGATCGTGAGGAAGCGAGTCTCCTGGCAGCGTAGACCCTCCGGCGAGACGTACTCACAGCGTGCACCGGCGGCGACGACGACATCGTCGGCCAAGGCGCGTGGAGCCCGGCGGGGCTCGGTCGCTGTCGGCCAGTTTCAAGTTCGTCATGGGGATCTCCAACTTTGTTAGAGAGTTTCTACCATGGCTTTTTTCGGCCTATTTCCCGGCATTTTGTGGCGTTCGTCGCACCGCGCACCGAAAAAATTCTGCCGCTGCTTCGTCGGCTCTCCATGCGCGCGATTTGCGCTCCATGTGCGCTATTCTTTGCTCTCGAAGCACCTCGACTCGTCGGCCCCAAAATTTCCTGTCCACACTTATTTTCATGTTTACTCTGAACGTTGCACTCCTAGTCAACCCGACTCCGCGCCGCCCCGCCGCAACCCACACGGCTGGCCGTGGGCCGTGCGAAGAGAGGCTCTGCCCCGCGGCAGCATTGGGATCACGAGCCAACCGCCGCAACGTT
>JAYVBB010000403.1:0-4125 GCA_043750715.1 Pseudomonadota bacterium
CCCTCCCTACCGTGGGCGGCGCGAGCTCGCTCGGCGGTCATAAGAACATCAAGATCGACACCGTCGCCGCCAGAGTCATTTCTGTCTCCTCGACATTCACTGGTCCCTTCAAGGCGGGCGCGGTCATCCCAATCCAAGTCATCTTCGACGACGCCTTGACCATCAGCGGCACGGGCACTCCCGACCTGACTTTGAACACGGCTCCTGTCCAAAAGGCTTTTTTCTCGTCGCTCGGCACGGCTCCCGATGACAACACCTTGAACTTCAACTACACGGTCCAGGCGGGTGATACCTCGGGAATTCTTGATTACGTCGCTACGAGCTCCCTTGACATGAAGTCGCGGGTGTTGACCGACACCGGCGGATCGACCGCGATCACGACGCTCCCGACCGTTGGTGGCGGCAGCTCGCTGGACCAGTCCAATGTTTCGATCGACACGACCGTGCCGACGGTCACGAACGTGACCACCACGACGCCCAACAGCACGTACTCAGTGGGCTTCCAGGTCGACGTCAAAGTCTCCTTCAGTGAGGTCGTGATAGTCTCGGGCTCGCCCCGAATCCAGCTCAATGTCACGAACACGGGCGCTACCACTCGCTACGCGACCTATTCTTCCGGCTCGGGAACGGGTACGCTGACCTTCAGCTACATCGTTCAAGGGCCGAACTCGGCCTCAGGCGACATGGCGACGCAACTGGATTACTCCAGCACGTCGGCGCTGACTCTCAACAGCGGCACCCTCGGCGACCCCGCCGGCAACTCGGCGACGCTCACACTTCCGAGTCCTGGCGCCTCCGGCTCGCTGGCCGCTAACTCCACGATCGTCATCGACGCGTCGCAGCCGCCGGCCCTCGGCATCTCGGGTGTCTCGTGCTGCGCCCTCGCGGCGAACCGCTCCGCTGGCGCTACGGAAATGACGGTGCAATACCCCGCCGACGTTTCGGCCTACGCTTCGGTCAAGGTATATCGCGCTTTGGGAGCCTCTGCTCCAGCATCGGACTGCGCCAGCGGGACGCTGGTGAAAACTTATACGAGCGGGTTCAGCGCCGGCCTGCAACAAACCTTCACAGATAAAACGAGCAACCCGGGTAAGGTTTATTCCTACCGCGTTTGCGCCTTGAACTCTGGGAACGGCATCATTGATTCCGCCACGGCAACGAGCATTACCGCGTCGGTGCTGCAATGGGTGTTCACGACGAAGAGTGCGGTTGCGACTGGTAACCTCGGTGGTCGGTCGGGCGCCAACGCCACCTGCCAGACAGCCGGCAACTCGATCGACAGCACCCTGACTTGGCTGGCCCTTTTGTCCGACACGGCGACGGAAATGAAAGGCACCCCGATCGCGGGCTCCGTTTACAACCGCGCCTCGACGCCGGTCTCCTTGGCTTCGACGAACGCGACGTTCTACGCGGCGACCGCTAACACCCGCGCTTTCGCGGAAGACAGCACGGCCGTGACCCTTAACGCATGGACGGGAACCACAACGGGCGGTCTTCGCTCCAGTGCCGCCACGCGGTGCCAGAGCGCCGGCGCCGACTGGACTAACGGAACATCCAGCAACGGAGTTCCGGGTGTCGTCACCAGCACGACGACGACTTGGTTGGCCACGACAGCGGTCGCTTGTACGACTGCGGTCAACCGCCTGATGTGCATCAGCAAGGCGATGGAGCCTTTAACCTCGTTCTCGACCTCGACGCCCGCTTCGGGCACCGCGGGCGACATCACGGTCACCATGGACTTCCCGGCTGACACCACCAACTGGACCAAGGCCGAGATTCGCCGCCTGAAGCCGACTTGGAACACCACGACTTTGATGTGGAACTCCCCGACCTGCACCACCGGCACGGTCGCGAAGACCTGGAACGGGCCGACCTTCGCCGACGAAACGTTCACCGACGCTTCGGCAACTCCGGGCGCCTACTATATGTACGCGGTTTGCGTTTATACCGGTACCAACGTGGCCGCTTCCTACACGCTCGAGACCAAGCCGACCCGCGCCTATGGCGGCGGCACGACCTTCACGGTCTTCCTTACCAGCACGACTCAGAACGGTAGCTTCCCGAGCTACTCTGGTGCCAATGGTCTCGCGAAGGCCGATGCTTTCTGCCAAGCGCGCGGCGACACCTTCAGCACGGGCAAAACCTGGAAAGCGCTGCTGTCGACCAGCACGGTCTCCGCCGCGGCCCGTGCCTCGGGTTCGGGCGAAGTGCGGAACCTGGTCGGCTCGCTGATCGGCAACACCGTCTCCGATCTGTTCGACAACACCCTCGCAGCAGCGATCAGTTATCAGGATACGTTCGCTACTTCGACGGTCACCTCCATCTGGACGGGCTCAACGACAGCAGGTCTCGTCGACGGCACCAACACCTGTTCCGACTGGTCACTCAGCTCGGGTGGTGCGGGCCGTCGCGGCAGCGCAAGCGTCACTACCGGTGCATGGATGAACAACGGCTCGACTTCGACCTGTAACAACGCCCGCCGCATCTGGTGTATCCTGGCGACCCCAGACTAGACGGGGCGAAGCTTTGACGGGTCGGGATCCTTCCGCCTATCCGCCCGGAGTCTAAGGATTCCGCCTACTTATTTGCGGTTTCACCACGAGGTGATGAAACTGTGATAAGAGACGCGCCCATCGAAAGGACGCCCCGCGTGACGTTACGCCTGAAAGACGTCGAAGTCGCGGTGTCGGCAGAGAACGCCGACGCTCGCCTGGCTGCGGCCGTGGCGGAACAGCTCGGCATTCGCTCGGACGACGTGCTCCACGTCGAAATCAAGAAGAAGTCGCTCGACGCCCGGCGCAAGGCGCGGATCCTGTTCCACTACCAAGTCGACGTCAACGTCCTCGATGAAGAGGCCGTCCTAGCTGCCGCGGGATCTTTGGCAGAGCGCGCGCCGGAAGACAAGATAGCCGATCCGATGGAAGGCCTCGAGCCGGGCACGTACCGCTTCCGGAACATGCCCGTCATCGTCGGCAGCGGACCCGCGGGCACCTTCGCGGCGCTGGCCCTGGCCAAGGCCGGACAGCCTTGCATCGTGATCGAGCGGGGCGAAGCCGTCGAAGATCGCCTGCGGACTGTGAACGGCCTCCGCCGCGACGGCAAATTCGATCCCGAGAGCAACTACTGCTTCGGCGAAGGTGGTGCCGGCACGTTCTCGGACGGCAAGCTCACCTGCGGCAGAAACCACCCGCTGGTGAAGTACCTCTTCCAGCAGTGGGTCGACTTCGGCGGGCCGAAGGAAATCCTCTATGACGCGCATCCGCACATCGGCACCGACTTCCTGCTGCGCATCGCCAAAAACATGCGCACGCATCTGGAAGAGCGCGGCACGAAGTTCCTCTTCGGCCGCAGGTTCGTCGACATGGAGCCGGGCACGGGCGGGGAAGGCGGAGCGCGCCACCTGGTCCGTCTCGACGACGGCACAAAGGTCCCGACCGACCACCTGATTCTCGCGATCGGCCACTCGGCGCGCGACACCTACAAGATGCTGCTCGGCCGCGGCCTGGCCATCGCTCCAAAGCCGTTCGCCATGGGCGCCCGCTTCGAGCATCCGCAGAACGTCATCGACAAGATCCAATTCGGAAGCTGCAGCTACCTGCCGCCTGCCGAGTACAAGCTGGCGGCGCACACGAACGACCGGGGCATCTGGACCTTCTGCATGTGCCCAGGCGGGCACCTGCTCCCGACCGGCGCCCAGCCGGGTCACCTCGCCATCAACGGCATGAGCTATCACGCGCGCAACAGCGGCTACGCCAACGCCGCGGTCGTCGTGAACGTGCTCCGGGAAGACTTTTACAAGGGCCACCCGCTGGACGGCATGGTCTTTCAGGAAGAGATCGAAAAGCGGGCTTTTGAAGCCGGCGGCGGCGGCTACCATGCTCCTGCGCAACGCATGCAGGACTTCATGGCGGGCCGCCTAAGCAAAGGCGAGATGAAGTCGACCTACAAGCCGGGCGTCAATGCCGCCCGCCTCGATCAGGTCCTCCCGGAATTCATCTCGAGCGCGCTGAAGCGAGCCGTCGTCGACTACGACAAGAAGATGCGCGGCTTCATCGGTCCCGACGCGCTGGTCGTGGGCGTGGAGACGAAGACGTCGTCGCCCATCGTCATGATGCGCGACCGCGG
>JAYVBB010000404.1:0-2220 GCA_043750715.1 Pseudomonadota bacterium
CCCCCTTCGCACCATAACACGCCAACGGGGCGCCTGTCGGACAGGCGCCCCGCCGGCGTTTAGCGTCCGAAGAAATTGCGGACCTCGCCGTCGCTGGCCGCGAGCGAGACTACGCGACGGCCGACCCTCGCCCGGGCTCGGCTCGTCCACTTGTCGCGAGATCCCCCTTCGCTGAGCGAAAGCTAAAGCTAAAGCTTTCAAAGGGGCATGAGAATTCCGGCGGTGCCGACGTAGATGTCCTTGTTCGCATCCATCTTCGAGAGCTCGAAGTAAAGACTGTTGCGCGGCAGTGGAACTTGGATTGACATGCCAAAGGTCCGGTAGACGCTCGGGAGCTCCTCGCGGTCGTTGATGAAGCGGTCGAAGGCCTTGCGGTCGCTGGTTCTTCGCCTATAGGAAAAGATCGGGCCGAAGATCAGGTACGGAAAATCGAGGTGCGCTTCGATCCGGTACTTGAATTCGACGGCTGGATAGAGGTCGTAGAGATAAGAGAGCGAGAGGGCGTTGTACCGGCCGAGGTAGCGGCCGACGCCAACGCCGAGGCCGATGCCGGTATCGGCGAAGTAGTCGAACTCCCGCTTCACGGGGCGAAGCAACGCCGCCGTGCCGATCACGAACCAGCGATTCCTGAGATTCGGCGTGAAGCTTTTGAGGGCTTTGACTTCTTTTCGGAGCCCTTCGACGGTCTTTTCGAGTTTGCGTAGGCGCTTCTCAAGGTCCCTCGCCCTACTTGCCGGCGACTCGTCAATGGGTACGTCCATTTCCTGCGCCGACATGTCGGGCTCGCCCTGGTCCAGCTGCGGACGCGCGGGCGCGCCCGCGGAAGGCGCATTCTGCGCGATTCCCGGGTAACTGAACGCAACGAGGGCGACAAGCGCCGCGATTACGCGAAGTCCCATGTCGAAGGCATCGGCCGGCCCGACGGAAGGATTAGCCTTCGCGGGCAACTACCTGCTGTTACTGAACAATTGTAGAAATCCGAAAAGAAAAACCCCGGCGTCTAGCCGGGTTTTCGCTTTTGAGAACGAAGGGATTCAGCGGTCCAAGTCCTTGTAGGTCTCGACGATTTTCGTGATGAGGCCGTACTCGATGGCTTCCTGGGCGTTCATCCAGTAGTCGCGAATAGTGTCCTTCTCGACTTTTTCGAGAGGGGTGCCGGTTTCCTTGGCTAGCATCTTGTTGATCTTCTCGCGCGTCTTCAGGATTTCGCGGGCCGTGATCTCGAGGTCGGAGGCCTGGCCGTAGACTTGGCCGGGGATCAGCGGCTGATGGATCAGGAATTTCGCGTTCGGCATCGAGAAACGGCGGTCTTTTTTCGCCGCGATGTTGATGACGGTCGCAATGGACGCGCAAAGGCCGGTGTTGATGATCGTGACCGGGCTGCTGATGAAGCGGATGGTGTCGTAAATCGCAAAGCCGGAGTGCACTTCGCCACCGGGGCTGTTGAGATAAAGCGTGATCGGCTCACCCGGCTTGTCGTGCTCGAGGGCCAGGAATTCCGAGACGAAGCGCTTGGCGGAGCGCGAGGTGATCGCCTCCGAGATGAAGATCTTGCGGCGCTCGAGGAGCTTTGCGTCCATCATCTGCTCGGCGAAGCCGAAATTCGGCATTTCGTGGTTTTGGATGGACTGGCCTTGGCCAACGAACTCTGCTTGGGGTTGTTTGCTCATCGCTGCTCCCTGCTGCGTGATACGTTCAGACTGAAGATATCAGTTTAAAACGAAAAGACTTTTCCCGCAAAGGCTTAACTATTGAGCAGACCTCAGGGCATACTCATTACTAAGAACGCAATCGGCGAAAACCAGCAAAAAGGGGAAAAGGTATGAAGGCTTTCATCAAAGGTTCGCTTTTGGGCGCCGCCCTCACCGCCATGGCTGTCGGTGGTTACGCCTACGGCACCAACCAATCGAATCAATCCACCGTCCGCCAGGGCAAAGTCGCGGCGCCTAGTGAAGTTGCCGGCCGCTGCGACGTCCGGGTCGGCTACGGCCGTGTCACGGGCGGCAACGACTGCTTCTACAACGAAGTGATGGTCGGGACCCGATCCGGCCTGATCCTCTGTGCCGACGTCACAGTGACCTGCAACAACTAGACGACCTTCCATCAGTCTCAGTGCGTGGTCGCAGCAGCGGAGAAGGTGTCGCAGTCATTGATGCCGGAGCCCGCGAAACCGGCCTTGAACCAGGCCATCCGTTGCGCGGATGAACCATGGGTGAAGGA
>JAYVBB010000405.1:0-3313 GCA_043750715.1 Pseudomonadota bacterium
GCGTGTATTTCAAGATGCACTTCTCGCACCACGACTTCGACGACGAGCTCTCCCGCCGCACGCTCGACAACTTCATCAAGTCCTGGGACCCGGGCAAAGTCTATTTCCTGAAGTCCGACGTCAAAGACATGGAAACCAAGTACGCGACCAAGCTCGACGACATGATCATGGACTCGGACTGCCGGGCCATCGAAGAGATCACCAAGACCTACACGAAGCGCTTCGGTGAACGCCAGAAAGTCATCGACTCCCAGATCGACGCGAAGCACGACTTCACCCTCGACGAGTACATGACCATCGACCGCAAGAAGATGGAATACGCGTCGACGACGGAAGAGATCGCCGAGCGCTGGCGCCAGCGCGTCAAGTTCCAGCTCCTGCAGCTGAACAACACGATGAAGGACCTGCCGAAGGCCCGCGAAAAGCTGCATAAGCGCTACGGCCTGGGCGTCAAGCGGAACGCCGAACTGACCTCCGACGACATGTACTCGGCCTTCCTCAACTCCTTCTCGTCGGGCCTCGACCCGCACTCCGAGTATTACTCGCCCGAGCAGCTGGAAGACTTCCGCATCTCGACCAGCCTCCACCTCGACGGCATAGGCGCCGTGCTTCGCAGCGAAGACGGCTTCACTACCATTCAAGAGCTCGTACCCGGCGGCCCGGCCGCGCTCACGGGTAAGGTCAACGAAGGCGACAAGATCATCGCTGTCGCCCAAGGCGAAGAGTCGACGGTCGACGTCATCGACATGGACCTGCGCGAAGTCGTGAAGCTGATCCGGGGCGCCCGAGGCACCGAGGTTCGCCTGACGGTGGTCCGCGAAGACGGCCCGAAGACCCAGCAGCTGATCATTCCGATCATCCGGGATCAGGTGCAGCTCAAGGACCGCGCGGCCAAATCCCAGGTGCGCACGATCAACGTCTCCGAAGGCGGCCAACAGAAGACCTACAAGGTCGGCGTCATCGACCTGCCGTCCTTCTACATGGACTTCGAAGGCCGTCAGAACCACGAAAAAGGCTACAAGAGCTCGTCCGTCGACATGAAGAACGAAGTCGAAAAGATGAAGAAAGAGAACGTCGACGCGATGATCGTCGACTTGCGCTCCAATGGCGGCGGCTCCCTCGACGAGTCGATCGACATCGCCGGCCTCTTCTTCGAAAAAGGCCCGGTCGTCCAGATCAAGGACACCCGCGGCTCGACCTATGTCCAGAAGGACGAAGACCCGAAGACCCAGTTCGCGGGCCCTCTCATCGTCATGATCAACAAGCAGTCGGCCTCGGCCAGCGAGATCTTCGCGGGCGCCATCCAGGACTACCACCGTGGCCTGATCGTCGGCGACACCCACACCTTCGGCAAGGGGACGGTCCAGAACCTGAACGACATCGACGAGAAGCTCGGCGCCGTCAAGGTCACCATCTCCAAGTTCTACCGCCCGTCGGGCTCGTCGACCCAGCTGAAGGGCGTCGAGTCGGACATCGCCTTCCCGGACATTCTGGAAGAGTACGAGATCGGGGAGAAGAACTACGACTACGCGCTGCCTTGGGAAAAGATCGAAACGTCGCAGTATAAGGACTTCACGCTCGTCACCCCTGACATCGTGAAGCAGCTCACCGCCGCCAGCAAAGCGCGCATCACGACCGACAAGGGCTTCGAAAAAGTCCTGACGGCGATCAAAGAGTACAAGACCAGCGAAGACGCTCGCTCCAAGGTCAGCCTGAAGGAAGAGACGGCCGTCGAGAAGGCCAAAAAAGAAAAAGAGCAAAAGCTCGCGGACGAGAAGGCCGGCAAGACCAAAGACGACAAGAAGAACAAGAAGAAGAAAAAAGGCGAAGAAGACGACGACGAGGACGGCGAGAAGCTGCCTTTGGCCGACGACTTCCACCTCCAGGAATCGCTCCGCATCGCCGGCGACTACATCCAGGTCTTGGCGAAGAGGCCGCTGGGCAAGATCACGATTCCCGACATGGACAAGACCAACGTCGCGGAACAACCGGATAAGAAGAAGGACGTGAAGAACCATCCCTGATCAGGGACGTCTTCCGGAAATGAGAAGGGCCGCGCGAGCGGCCCTTTTTCTTTCTGCAAACGGGGAGTCGGGGAAGAACGGAAGCGGGGAAGATTTTGTTCTACAAAGAGTCTTCCCCGGACTCCTTCTTCCCCGCCTCCCCGTAAAATTCATTCATCGCAGGTCGAGACGTACTGCTGCAGGCTTCGCATGTTCCGGAAGCTCACTGACACCGTTTTGAGGCGCCCGCAAAGGCTGCCGACGGAGGCGAGTTTCCGAAACGGCTCACGGCCGGCGGCGAACGAGCGGTCGAACTGGGTCACGAACGTCTTCACGGTCTTCGCCGCGCGGAGCGTCGTCAGGTGGCCGATCGTAGTCGTCTCGCCGGTTTCATCCCAGGCGAAGCTGCCGGTGTAGGCGACCTTGCCGTCGATCACGAGGTAGTTGGTCTGGATCCGCGCCTGGCGTCCGTCCGCGAAGGGCGAGTAAAGGTAGCGCAGGTCGACGCCTTCGGCGCGGGCCAGGCATTCGTCGAGGCCCGGGTTGGCGTCGTTCAAGTCTTTGCAGGCACCTGGCGCGGGCTCGCCCGCGAACTCGCGGCCTTCGAGAAGAACGCGGACCAGGACTCCGCGCTCGGTAGCGCGTTGCAGAGCGTCGTAGATCTCGAGGCGGTGCAGGTCCCGGGCGATGACGTCGACGGTCTTGTAAGCGTGGTCGATTGCGCCAGCCAGGTAGGCGGCATAGGCGCCGTCGAACAGCACCGGCGCCGAGGGGGCGGTCTTCAAGGTGCGGTCGGCGCTGTGACGGGCTTTGTCGCCGTAGTCTTCCGCTTTGAACCAGAGGGTGTTGAATCGGCCTTGGTAGGCTAGGGCGAGGTCGCCCTCTTTTGTCAGGCGGAGCAGGCTGGCGTCGCCGCGGGCCGTCAGGCGTTTCGTGCTGAAGGTCAGGATCATGGCTTTTTCGCCGTCGGACTTTTCGCCCTTGGGGCCGTCGACGATGGCGAAGAAGCTCAGCACTTCCTCTTTCACGGTGCGGACGTCGATCTTGGCCGCTTCGAGCATCCCGGCGTCCTGCTGGGACGTGGTCAGCACGCGGATCTGGCGGCCGGCTCGGGCGAGGCTCACGAGCTTGTCCTTCAGGATGAGGTCCTGGAGGTCGGGAAGCAGCACGTCGATCCGGTGCGTCGCGGAGTCCAGCTCGTCCAGGAAGACCTCCTGGAGATTCGCCTCGCGGGCGAAGTGCGCCTCGGTGCGGGCGTACGCGACGGACGGGTTCATGACGCCGGAAAAGGTCGTCAGGAAGGGGACGGT
>JAYVBB010000406.1:0-13838 GCA_043750715.1 Pseudomonadota bacterium
GCTTCGCTTCTAGCGTTTGAGAGTCAGGAACATCGCTATCGCCGTGCCGATCACGAGAAAGTCGAACGCGATGGCGATCACCAGTTTTTTCTTGTTCCAGCTGCTGAGCTCGGGCCAGCGGTCGACGGCGGCTTGGGCTAGATAGAGCGAATAGACCTGCGCCAGCACAGGGGCGACGAAGACGCCGAAAACCGCCGCGATGAAAGCGCGGCGGACGAGCGTGCCCGTATCGACGCCCCGCGGCGGCGGGTCGTCGGCTTCCTCGCCTTCGGAAGGCGGCGGCGTCCGGTCGGCGAGAATCGCTTGGGCTTCCGCGAGCGAGCGCGCCGGAACCAGCACGCGGGTCGGCGTCACCATGCCCTGATAGGGGACCATGTTGCCTTGGTTGTCGCCGAACACCTCGGCGCGGATGCCGCAGCCGACGAGCAGCGTTTTGACGACCTCCGCTTCCTGGTGGTCGAGGTACCGGCCGATTTCCACCAAGGCGTCGTCGCTCATGGAAGAGAGCCTATCAAGCGCCGTAAAACCCGGCAATTCCTGCCGGGCTCAAGATTTCCCCCCGATCCTGCCGATAAGTGGTAAGGTTCCGCCGTCCAGGGGGAAGCGATGATCGAAAAAATCAAAGAAATCATCGAAAAAGAGATCAATCCGGTGCTCGAGCTCCACGCTGGCGGCTGCGAGCTCCTGAACGTCGACGACGGCGTCGTCACGCTCCGCATGTTTGGCGGCTGCTCCGGTTGCCCGTCGAGCACCATCACGCTCTTCAACGGCATCGTGCCGATCCTGAAGGGTCACTTCCCGGACATCAAAGACGTCTTGCTGGGCTAAAGCCCCCGCGTCTTTGCCCGACAAGCTAGGTATGGCCGGACTCATCCACCACACCTATCCGCAACCGCCGCACGTCAAGCCGGCGGACCCCATGCACGTCTCCCCGGCGTTCGAGGTTCCGCAGCATCCCGAACAGTACACCTGGAAGGTGACGGGGAAGCTCGCCGGCAAGGACGTCTATACGACCGCCGTGCCGGTGTACGACCTTTCAGGCGGCAGCCGCGGTAAGATCGGCGAAATTCCGCTCGGCACCGAGGTCAAACTCGAAGCCTTCAAGAACGTCGGTTCGATCCATTACTACCAACTTCCCTGGACCGGACCCGGCCCGAAGTTCGTCTGGATCAGCGGCAACTACATCGAACCGGCCGCCTTTAACGGCCCTAATGCGATCGCTCTACAACCCAAATAAGGGAGATACCGTGCGCCTTACTCTCATTGCCGTTTCCATCGCGGCCGCCGTCACCGCTGTCGGTTGCAAATCACCGAACAGCCAAGGTTCCTCGGTCAAGGACGTCGAAAGCGTCGACAGTGCCGGCATGAATACCAGCGGTCAAAAAATGTACGTCGTTCACTGCTCTCCGGGTTGGGTGCAGGTGATCAACAACCAGCCGACCGACAAAGTGATCATTACCGAAGAGGACTTCAACAGCGGCAACGTGACGAAACGCTATTGCACTACCGCCGTGGCGGTCGCCGGTTCCGGCAACACGGGTAACAATGGTGCCAACGCCGGCAACAACGGCAACAACGGCGGCGGCAATCCGCCCCCGGTCGTCGGCCAAGGCCTGAACGCCATTCCCAAGGGCTTCTACATCCGGTCGGAAGGCGCCCTCCCGTGTCGGATGGTCCAGTACTCCCCGATCCTGCAGCTCGGCGTCCTGAAACGCGTTGACATCACGTGTGCGACGCAGCCGGACCTAACGGGCGCTTATGTTTGCTCAGACAATGCCAACTGCAAAAAAGGCAGCAACCTCCTGACGTATTTCGATGACCACTTCGAGGTCGAAGCCAACGGCGTCATCGGCAGCTACACGACCAACGCCGCCGTCCTCCCCGCCTACGTCATCGTCACCACAGTCGACGACGCCGGAACCGGGCAGCAATCGGCTACGTTCACGATCGCCGGCAAGAACCCCACGGACTACTTCGACGCCGGACTGACTGCTTATTGCGCGGCGCTGAACGTCACGCCGACCGGACAAATCTGGGGCATGCGCTTCAACGGCGCTCCCGTCGGCGTAAACGATTATCCAGCAACCCCCCAAGGCGTCAAAGATTTCTGCGTCGCCGTCGTCAAGCCGCGGGTCATCCAGGAATTCACGACCTGGGTGAACACACCCTGAATCCGGTTGAGCACCCGTCCAAAAACTCGACACTGCCGAGTTGAGTAAAATCAATTAGTTAGACTGACAGAGGCCTGGCACGCAGCTTGCTCCTTGGGAGCTGCGGCCGGGCCCCCGGTCGTTGCTGAAGCTGCTGCTGAAAACCCCGCTGTTGTAGGACCTGCCCGCCATGGAAATCGCCTCCACCATCATCTCCAAGAACTTCGACCCCGCCATGCTCGAACAAATCGACACGCTGCGCACCATCCGCCTGACGATGGCGGAGAACATGCTCCGCGACCTCAGCAAGACCGCCGACGAGCTCGTCGCGCGCGGCCTGATGGAACAGCGGGACGACGGCGCTCTCAAGAAAGAGCTCCAGGACAAGATCACCGTCCTGAAAGACCGCATGAGCCGTCCGGACGTCGTGTTCGCCGACGAGATCAGCATGTACGTTGACATGCTCGAAAACGACGTAGAAATCGGGAACTGAGACCGCCGAGACGCGAAGAGTTTTTACCGCGCCCCCGCGGTTACACCCGGGGCCGCGAGGCGATCTCGCGATCCGACTCGGTGAGGATGACGATCTCGCCGTTCTTCTTGATTCCCATGGTGTGCTCCCACTGCGCCGACAAGCCGCCGTCGATCGTGATCGCGGTCCAGCCGTCGCGGAGCACTTTGGTCTTCCAGTGGCCCTGGTTGATCATCGGCTCGATGGTGAACACCATGCCGGCCGTAAGGCGCGAACCTTTGCCGGCCTGGCCGTAGTGGAGAATCTGCGGGTCTTCGTGGAAGGTCTTGCCGATGCCGTGACCGACGAACTCGCGCACGACGCTGAAGCCCTGCGCTTCGGCGTGCTTTTGGATCGCTTCGCCGATGTCGCCGGTGCGGGCGCCGTCGTGCACCGCCTTGATGCCTTTGAACAGACACTCACGGGCGCACTCCGTCAGCTTCTTCGCGAGCGGCGCGATGGTGGCGCCGACGTAGTACATCCGGGAGGCGTCACCGTGGTAGCCGTCGATGATCGACGTCACGTCGATGTTGATGATGTCGCCGTCCTTGAGCTTCTGCTTGGCGTTCGGGATGCCGTGGCAGACGACGTCGTTGACGGAGGTGCAGATGGACTTCGGAAAGCCTTTGTAGTTGAGGGGCGCCGGGATGCCGCCGTGCTTCAACGTGTGCTCGTGGCAGATGTCGTTCAGCTCGAGCGTCGTGATGCCCGGTTTCACGTACTCGTCCATGAGGTCGAGGATTTCGCCCGTGAGTCGGCCGGCGGCGCGCATCGCGTCGATCTCGGCATCGGTCTTCAGTACGATCACGGGGGAATCCTAAAAGAGAAATTGGCGGAACCAGTCGGGATCGCGCGCGTCGACGCCGCGTTTGCCGAGCTTGATACCGCCGTTGGCTGCGATGCAGGCTTTGTGGGCCAGGAGTACGGTGGCCGGCTCCAGGTCCTGGAGCTGAGTCTGGATGGCGCCGAGCAGCGCGAAGTCGGGTTTGTCCGTCGTCAGCGTCTGGGCGTAGGCCTCGAGCTTCTTGTCCAGCTCGGGATTGCCCAGCGCTTTGAAAGGCGACTGCACCTTGGCGTGGGTGTGGAAATTGCCGAGGAAGCTGACGCGCGGCCAGTCCAGCGAAAAGGTGGAGAGCACGCCGTCGGTGGCCTTGCCGGCGGTAACGAGCGGCTTGAATGTGACGCCGATGCCGACCGCGGTCAGAGCGTCGGCGATGACTTTCTCGACCAGACCCGTGGATCCGGGCGAGACGGCGAACAGAAGGTTCAGGGGTTTGCCGTCGGCGCCGAGGCGCGGCGAGGCGGCGGTCTTTCTCTTCAAGCCGATCTTGTTCAGCCCGTCGGAAACGGCTTTGAGGTTGTAGCGCGCGCCCTCTTTGCGCGGCGCGACGCTGCCGGGATGGAGGCGAGGCACGAGGCCGGGGCCGCCCTCGGCAAGGCGCGCGGCGCCAGCCGACGCCAAGTCAGTGACGGGAATGAGCTGTGTGATCAGGCGACGGAAGTTCTTGTCCGCAGCGGGTCCAGCCTGCGTATTCCAAACGATCATCGTCGCATAGGAAAGATCAAGGGTCTGTTGGCAAAGAAGGTCGTCGGGAGCGCGCTTGTCGGGGGTCGCCGGCAAATCCTCAGCAAACTTCAGCTCGAAGCGGTCGCCCGCGGCCCTTTTCGGAGCGGCATCGGACGAGAACATTTTCAACGCCGGCAGCGGTTTTTTGAAGGAGTAGGCCGGGTTCGCTTCCAGAGTCAGCATGCCGTCGGCGATCTGTTTCGGGCGGTAGAGTCCCGCGCATTCGAACTTCACTCCGGCGTTCGCCTTGGCGTCGGCAACCGCCCTGTAAAAGGGCATGCCGTTCAGGACGAACGGACCGAAGGCGGGGGCTTTCGTCCAGTGCACCGCGACCGAGCCGTCTTTGTCGACCGTGACTTTGTGGTCCGGGACGGTCCAGACACCCGCGCCGCGCGCGGCGACCACCGTCGGCAGGGCATGCTCGAGGAACGCCGCGACGGCTTTGTTCGTCACGGCCGCGCCCTGCCACCAGAAAATGCCGGCGCGCGGCTCGAACCGCCAGACGGCACCGTGGCTGTCGTTGAAGTCTTCGCCGGCGCGGCGGACGAGGAGAGGCTCCGAGTCTCTCCGCGATAGATTGAGGCGCGTCAGCGGAGGACAGACCTGGCGGCCGAACACGGCGTCATCGCCTAGCGACAACGCGGGCTCCGCTTGCTTCAAGTCAGGGAGGGGCCAGCCCACGACTTCGATGCTTTCCGACGACGCGGTCACAGCCGACGCGACGCCGGACACCGAAATGAGGAGGAGGAGCGCGCACGCCGCGCAAAAATACTTCATAAGCCCGCGAATCTAGGAAAATTCGGGGGCAAAAGAAAGAAATATCATGTGAAATCGTCAGCATGAGTGGGGTCAGGCACGTGCCTGACCCCAATACGGGTGATTTTCTTGATTTTTTATTCAATGATGGCGCCGATGGCACTCACCCAGGACATCGTCGTCGTCGGGCAAGGAATCACCGGTCTTTCGGCCGTGTTTCACTTGCAGCAGCTTGGCGTCCGCAAGGTCGCGTTGGTGGGCGGCACGGGAGTGCCGTCGTCCGGTCAGACGGCGGGAGCCATCGCCGGCGGCCAAGGGGACAACTTCACCCGCGTCTCGCATGCGCACGGGGCCGACTTCGCCCGGGACCTCTGGCGATTCGGCGACCTGGGCTTCGATGCGCTGACGGCGTTCGTGAAGACCGAGGGTCTGCCGCTCGCTCTGAAAGAACGCGTGCGCCTCATCACGAGCGAGCCGGAGCTCGTCGAAGCAAAGAAGGCCGTCGCCGAGCTGAAGGCCGCCGGCCTGGACGGCGAGCTTCGCGAACGCAAAGACCTCCCGCTGACTCCGCGCGTGCTGGCGGTGCAATCGGACGGCACGCGCGGCGGCTTTGTGAATGCGGCGGCAGTATTGAAATGCCTCGAATCCAAGCTCCGCGTACCCCGTTTAGCGCCCGTCGCCGCGTTGACGGCCGGTCCGAGCGGCGTGCGCCTCGACCTGGCCGACGGCCAGCAGGTCCAAGCCGAGCTCGTCGTCGTGGCAGCCCATCTCGGAACGAAGGCCCTGATCCCCGAGCTGGCCGACGTGCTCGTCAGCTACGCCGACCAGTGGAGCGAAATCCGGCTTGCCGTCGGCCAGTCCGCGGTGGGTCTCAAAGGCCTCTCGTTCAGCGCCAACCACACTTACGAATGGGGCGTCATCACTTCCGCTACGACGCTCCGGGTCGGCGGCGGCCGCTATCTCCGTCCGCTCGCCGGCATCGAAGCCGCCGAGGCGACGGTCGAGGCGAAGATCACCAAGCACCTGCTGGATCAGCTCGCGAAGACCTTCCCGTTCGCCGCCGGCGCCGAAGCGCTCACTTCGAGCGGCCTCCTGGACATCAGGCCGTGCGACGAGTTGCCGGTGATCGGGCCGATGTACGGCTCGGGCAGGCTGCTGGTCGCCACAGGTTACATGGGCTCCGGTCTCACACTCGGGTTTCAAGCCGGAAAATGCCTGGCGGAGCTCATCCAGAACGGCAAGAGTGAGAGCTTGCCGCGCCGCTTGTGGCCCGAACGCCTGAGAACCCTCGAAGCATGACCGACGAGAAAAAAGCCGCCCCCGTCCGCCTCGTGCGCTGCCCGCGCTGCCGCAAAAGCGTGCGCTACGACGCGACGAACGAGTTCCGCCCGTTCTGCAGCCCACTCTGCAAAAACGAGGACATCATCGGCTGGGCGCAAGGCGATTTCCGCGTCGCGGGCGATCCGGTCGACCCCGAAGCGCTGCCGCTCGGCGACGACGAAGACTCCTGAGCCGGCTCACTCGGCCGGAAGCGGGTTCTCGGCGAACTTCAAGTCCTCGACCGGAACGCCTCCGGCCAGGTGCTCTTGAATGACACGCTCGAGATTTTCCGGCGTCAGATTTTTGTACCAGGTGCCGTCGGGATAGACGACGCCGATCGGTCCGTCGCGGCAGATGCGCAGGCATCCCGCGCGTGTGCAGAAGACCGACTGCGGCCTCAGCCCGAGCTCGCTGAGGCGGCCTTTGAGATGCGTCCAGCTTTCCTTGCCTTGCTCGGCGGTGCAGCACTTTTCGCCGACACAGAGAAAAATGTGACGCTTGTAGCCCCCGATGTTGAGCATTTCCGTCAACGTCTCGAGGGTCTTGTCTTTGTTGTCGCCCATGGCTTACTCCGCCGGCTGCCGCATGGCCCGGTCTTTGAGGCGGCTGAGCACCAGCTTCCTGCAGCCCGTCAGGGACCGGGGCCTGGCGTCGCCTTTGAAGAACGGCGGCAGGACTTCCGAAAGCACCATCAGGAGCTCGTCCGTGTTCGGCAAGGCGCCGAGCCATTCTTCGATGACCTGATAGTCCTGATACGGAAGAAACAAACCCTGGCCGCGGCACTCGAGCACGTAGTGGAGGATCAGGTCCTCCGGCGCCAGCTTGTCCAGGTCGAGGTAACTCATGCGCGCAGGTCTTTCATCTGGCTTTCAAGCATCTTGACCTTCACGTTGATGTCGTCGAGCGCCGCCGAATACCGCTTGAGCTCATGCAAGTGATCGTGGATCCGGAGCAGATTCGCCACCCGGATCGGCAGCGAGGCGAGGTGCTGCGGCGCCACGACGTCGAAGTACCAGTTGTCGGCCGTCACCTCGACCAATATCTCACTCAGCACGTCGAAAGACACGTCGGCCAGGATGAGAGCCGGCGTCCAGATCGCGCCCTTGGCCTGAATCCGCTTGCGAAAGCCCTGAAGCCACGCGGGAAAATCCTTGCCGGAAAGTTTCTGCGCCGACACGATCAGGAGATCGGCCAGGCTCGCCTCGGGGGCCTCGAGGGCCTTGACGACGTCGATTTTCACGTCGCCGAGGCGTTTCAGGTGCTTTTCGAGGTCCGCTTTTTCCGCGTCGACGATCTTCGCCTCCGCGTTCCAGTAGCAGACGCGGAGCGAGCGGTTGGCGAAGAGAGCGGGTGATGGCATGATGCGAATCATCATAGCAGCTTGCCGGCGATCCTGAGGAGAACTTTATGATCCGCGTCAGGGCCAAGACTCCCACCCGCATCGACTTGGCCGGCGGCACGCTCGACCTTTGGCCGATCCACCACCTGCTGGATCACAAAGCAACCATCAACGTCGGCGTAACCCTCGACGCTCAAGTCGAAATCACGGAATCGACCGACGCCCACTTTCATTTTTCGAGCCAGGACCAGGGCATCGTTTTTTCGGGGACCTTCGCCGCCGCCTGCCTGACGCGCGAGCTTCCTCTCATCGGACTCCTGCTCAAGGCGTTCTGGACTGAGTCGCTGCCGAAGCTCACGATCACGACGTCGGCGAAGTCGCCGGCCGGTGCCGGCCTCGGCGGCTCCTCCTGCCTTGGCGTCGCCGTCGCCGGCGCGCTCTGGAAGGCCAGACAGCAGGTCGAAGGAGCGAAGGACCTTACCGAGGAAGAGCTGATCCGCACCGTTCAGGACGTCGAAGCCCGACTCATCCACGCGCCGACCGGCGTCCAAGACTACTGGGGCGGCATGCGCGGCCGCGTCAACATCCTGACTTTTCCGTTCGGCCGCGTGAACGTCGAGACGCTGGCGCCGTCGCGCCTCAAAGGCCTCACCGACGAGCTCCTGCTCTGCTACAGCGGCAAGTCGCGCGCCTCGGCGATCAACAACTGGGAAATCTTCAAGCGCCTCTTCGACGGAGACAAGGCTCTGCTTGCGACCTTCAACGACATCGGCTCGACGGCCGAGCAGTGCGCCCTGGCGGTCCAGGAGGGTGACCTCGGCAAGGCCCTCTTTCTTTCGCAGAAAGAGTGGGCGCTCCGCCTCAAGCTTTGGCCCAACATCGAGACGGTCGAAACGAAGCGGCTCGACGTTGCGGCGAAGGCCGCGGGCGCCCGCTTTACCCGTGTTTGCGGAGCGGGCGGCGGCGGCGTCATGGCGGTGTTCGCACCGAAGGCGTCGCGTGAAGCCGTCGCTCAGGCGATGACGGCCGCTGGCGGCGTCATTCTTCCCGCGGAAGTCGCGGAAAGCGGGCTCACCATCTCGTGAAACGCCCCGACGTCATCGTGCTGGGCCTCGGCGCCATGGGAAGCGCCGCGCTCTGGCAGCTGGCGAAACGCGGCCTGAAAGTCCTGGGTCTCGAACAGTACGAGATCGGGCATCTGCGGGGCAGTTCGCACGGCGAGTCGCGGTTGATTCGCAAGGCTTACTGGGAGCATCCGAGCTACGTTCCGCTGCTCGAGCGGAGCTATGAGCTCTGGCGGGAGCTGGAACGGGACACCGGTAAATCGCTGCTGCATCTCCGCGGCTTGGTGATCTACGGACCGCAAAGCGGCGGCACGATTCTGCCCGGCGTCCGGGTCAGCGTCGAAAAGCATGGCCTGTCCGTCCAAGCGCTCGGCGAGCAGGAGGCGAAAGCCGCCTATCCGGGCTATGCCCCGCCTCCTGGTTACATCGGCATCCTCGAGCCCGGCGCCGGCTACCTGGACGTCGAGGACTGCGTGAAAGCGCAGGCGGAGGCGGCCCTGGCGGCCGGCGCCGAGATCCAGGCGCAGTGTGAGGTCCTGTCGGTCGACGAAAAGCCCGGCGGCGTGCTCGTCAAGACCAGGAAGGGCACCTTCGAGGCGGACCAGCTCGTCATCGCGGCCGGCGCCTGGAATCCCCGGTGGCTGCCTCGCGTGGCACCCAAACTCAAAGTTCACCGCGTCTCGCTCTTCTGGTTCCGCCCCGGTAAGGAAACGGCCCCGGGCTCGGCTCTGCCGTGCTTTGGCTTCGACCTGCCGGAGGGTTTTTTCTACGGCTTGCCGGCGCTCGGCCCGCGCGGTCTGAAAGTCGGCCTGCATTTGCCCGGCGAAGTCGTCGCCGACCCGAAAGCCGTCGACCGCTCGACCCGGCCGGAAGACGTCCTGCCGGTCCGGCGCTTCGTGGAGCAATGCCTACCGGGCGTCGACCCGCATCCGATCGAGCACGCCGTCTGTATGTACACGATGACTCCCGACGAGCATTTCGTCGTCGACAGGGAGGGCCGCGTCAGCTATGCCGCTGGGTTCTCGGGTCACGGTTTCAAATTCGCAACCGTGATGGGCGAGGTCCTGGCCGAGCTGGCGACGACCGGCAAGTCGCGCCACCCCGTCGACTTCTTGAGGTATCGCTGGTGAGTGCATTGGAAAAGCGGATCAAACGGCATGTTCTCGGCACGCCGCAAAACGCCCTCATTCGCTTCCCCAAGGGCTTTGGCGACGTCTGCCTGGAGGAGGTCCAGGAGTATTTCCCCGCCGCGGGGCTGGAAGACAACGCCATCCGGTTGACGGGCATCGACTTCCGCGACCTGACGGCGCTGGCTCTGCAGCTGACCACCGCGCGCGAGATCCTCTGGGAAGTCGGAAAAGGCAAAGCCGAAACCGTCAAGCAGGTCAAAGCGCGCGTCGCCGAAGTCGCCTGGGACCTGATCTTCCCAAAAGGCGCGGCGCTGTCGCTCCGCGTCAACTCGACGGCGAGCCGCCTCTTCCACGAAGGCAAAGTCGAGGAGCTGGTGACGAGCGAGCTCAAGACCCAAGGTCTGAAGGTCAAAAAAGACACCGAACATCTGCTCGACGTCCGCCTCCTCAACGACTACCTGGTGTTGAGCCTCAGCCTGTCCGGACGACCTTTGCATTGGCGCGGCTACAAGACCGAGCTCAAGGGCACGGCGTCGGTCAAGGAAGACGTCGCCGCTTCGGCCATCCGGGCGGCGCTCGGTGAGTTCGAACCCGATCACGTCTGGGTGCCCTTCGCAGGCAGCGGCACGCTGGGATTCGAAACCATTCTGACGCTCGGCCGCATTCCTCCGGCCGTCTTCGCGCCTCCCTTCAGCATGGACGCCTGGGTTTGCACGCCGAAGGCCACGCTCGGTCACACGAAGAAGAAGCGTCTGGCGGCGGCGAAGAAACCACCGCCGGTCACGTTCGTGGAGCTGGATCAGGCCCAGGCGGATCACCTGAAAAAGAACGTGCAGCGCTTCAAGGATCTCGCGGAAATCCAGGTCGAGACGGCCGACGCGCTGAAGTCGCCCCGCACGCCCAAGGCGAAGCGCCTGTTCGTGCCGCTCAATCCGCCGTATGGCGAACGTCTCGGCAAGAAGAGCGACACGGGCGACCTCTTCCGCCGGCTCGCGGCGCGGCTTGCGGGGATCGACGCCGAGGTGCGTGGCTTCGTCTTCGCTCCGACCGAAGCGGTCGCCAACCAGTTCACGACCGCACTCGGCGAGGAATGGCACACCAGGAAGCGTGCGTTCAACCACGGCGGACGCAACACCTACATGGTCACTTTCTCGAAATGACCTCTTCGTCGATGATGTCCTCGCTCTCGGCCGCCAGGTCGTCGGTGACCGTGCCGCCTTCTTCCAGGCCTTTTTTGAGCACCGTGGCGTTGTGCAAGGATTTTTTGAACTTCGGGTCGAGGCGCGCGCTTTCCTCGAAGCTGTAGAGAGCTTCGCGGAGCTTGCCCCACTTTACGTAAGCGATGCCCTGGTTGAACTTGAGGCGGGCGAGCGTCCTGGATTCGCCGGCCACCGCCTGCGCCGCGGCCTTGTAAAGCGCGAGGCTGTGCTCGAAGCGTTTGTCGCGGGCCGAGATGATCGCTGCCGTGTTGAACACCGACGCCAGCTCGCGCGGGCTCGCCGCCTGCCGAAGGATGGCCAGCGCGTCGTTGATGTCCTCGTCGAGGAGCTGGCATTTGGCCTGCCCCATGTTCGCGGCTTTATGGCCCGGCGCGATGGCGGTCGCTGCCTGAAAATTCTGGCGGGCCTCGCCGACCTTGCCAAGCTGCAGCAGGAGGTCGCCCAGCTCGACCAGCCGGTCGGGCTCGTGCGGATTGATCAGCTTGCCTTTCTGCAGTACGAACTCGGCGTCGGCGAACGCCTTCTTCTTCATGAGGCAGCGGCTGTAAGCCGACAGGGCGCGAAGATACGGCGGATCGAGCGTCCAAAGCGGATGCAGGAGCATCTCGGCTTTGACCCACTCTTCCTGCTCGATCAGGCGCTCGGCGAGCTCGACCGTGATAAGGAAGTTGCCCGGATATTTTTCATGCGCGGCTTCGAGCGACTCGATGACGTCAGCGGGCGTCCGCGGCTTCGCCTCTTCGCCGTCGGCGGGCGGAGGTCCGAGCAGCGCCGGAGCGAGTGCGCTTTCCGCGACGAGCATCTTGACGACCTGTTTGAGGTGCGCCGGCAGGCTGGACGCCGTAATCTGCCCCATCGCGATCCTCGCGACCCGGTACTCGAGGGCGATCGCGACGATTTCCGGCGTCACGTGGTTGGCCATCAGGAGCACGGCCCGAACGACGGCCGGATCCGATTGGGCGACTTTGAGCAGCGGGACGACGACCTCGGCGCCGAGGCTCCAGTCGATCAGCAGCGCCGCTTTCGGCTTCTCGGAAAGATGCCTCCGGCAGGCTTCCTCGTCTTCGCAGACGTTGACCTCGCGAATGCCGATCTCTTCCGTCAGTACGAGGCGCAACGCGTTGGTCGTGGCCTTGCGCGCCGCGAAGACGACGGCGTCCTTGAAGACGGCCTTGAGCGAGAAGCCGGACTCCTCGCCGTCGTCGTCCAATGGTTTTTTGAGCGACTTTTCAGCCATTTTGCCCTGTTTCCCCCAGCTCTCCCGTTCGGAAGAAAGGCGGCAAAATCGAGCGGGGGAGTTAAGCCCATGAAAAAGCCCGCGATTCGCCGCGGGCTATCGGACCGTCCTGAGGCTCGAAGCAGTCAGTGCGACGAGCACTGGCCCGAAGCGTTGTCCCAGTAACAGCCGACTTGGTCGTCGCACGCCGAACGCTGATTCTGAATGTGGCCGCAGGTGCCGCCGTTTTTGCCGTTCGAAACGACCGCATCCGGGCCGGATTTCGCCGACATCGTCGTCGTTTCACAAGCACTGAGGACAAGGCACGCCACGACGGTAAGGGACGCGCTGATTAGTTTTACGATGGTCATGGCTTTCTCCTCGTAAGTTGTTTGGGGTTGCCTGTCTTATGATATCGCAATTCCCTGAGAAACGGCTCAGAGGCCCGGACCGCCCTTAGAATTCGCCGCCATGTTAAGCCATCCGTTTGTAAATACTCACTAAAGGTCTTGGTCTTATGGAATTGCGTATCCCGTCGTCGGCTGCCGCTGTTTTGCTCGCCCTCGCCCTCGCCAGTCCCGCTCCCGCTCAAACTCAATCGCAAACCGAAGCGAAACCGACGGCGAAAGTCGGCGTACAAATTCGTGTCGACAGCGTCGGAAAAAGCACGAAAGTCGGTGACGCGCCGGCAAAGACGTCGCAGGGCTTCACCGTCACCACGGCGCGCCTCGGCGTCACCGGCGAGCTCGCGGAAAACCTGACCTACACGCTGCGCCTCAACCTGAAATCGGCGGGCGGCTTCGAAGCCTCGAAAAACACTCCGGACGGCAACCTGGCGGCGCTGGACCGCGCCTTCATCGAACATCGCCTGGCGCCGAATCTCTCGGTAAAAGTCGGTCGGATGCCGCTATGGGCGTCGGGCTCGGTCGAAGCGGACTACAGCTCGATCGACCAGTACATCTATTCCTACATCAGCGAAGAATTCGCCAAAGTGATGCCGGTCACGACAGGCGTCGATCTGACGTATACGTTCGGCACGAACGCGGTTTTCGTTCGACGCGGTCAACGGTTTCTACGACGGCACGGCGACGACCAAAGGCCAGCAGCGCGGCGAAAACATGAGCTACGGCCTCGCTTATCGCGGCAACATCGCCGGCATGGTCCGCCCCATCGTTTCGTACAATCAGCTGTCGCGCATCCGTAACGGCGAAGGCGCCCAGCGCGACGACAAAACGAACTACTCGGCGATGTGCGTCGGCGCTCAGGTCAGCGCCGCCGGCGCCGACTTCGATCTCGAGTACGACACGCTGAAAAAACCCGAATTCACCAGCTTCGAAGTCAACCCGGCGGCCGCGACGGACGCGACCGCGCCGAAAGTCCTCGAAGTCACGAACGCCAAGGAAGACACGGCCGGCATCATCGCCCAGGTCGCCTACACGATCACCGCCGCCAAGCTGCGCGTCATCGCCAAGACCACCAGCGAGACGGAGAAAGTCGACGGCGAGGACAGCTACAAAGCTGCCCATAGCGCCCTCGCCGTCGAATACCGCCCGAGCGTCAAAGGC